>JACOST010000015.1 GCA_016178705.1 Deltaproteobacteria bacterium
CACGGAATTCCGCCGCGCGTGGTGCCGCTTCGCGCGCAAGCGCACGCTGGAGGATCTGCGGGCGTTGCTTCGTCGACTCAAGGCGCTATCACGCGCGAACCCAGCGCCGCCTGCAATGCCGAGCGCCGATGCCGCCGCACTGCCACGGGATCGGACGGGCGTATGAATAGATACCTCTACCTCGTGCGTCATGGCATCGCGGAGACCGAATCCGCCACTCGGCACGACGCGGATCGCTGCCTCACCGAAGCCGGCAGCCAGCGCATGCGCCGCGCTGCCGCCGGGCTGAAGCGACTCGGCGTGATCCCCGATGCCGTGCTCACCAGCCCGTTGCGGCGCGCAGAACAGACCGCGCTCATCTTGGTCGAGACGCTGGCGCCACATCTGCAACTCGAAACGATGGTGCCACTCGCGCCAGGGCATGAACCCAAAGACGTGTTGCGCGGCTTGGGTGCCTACCGGCACGCACGCGCGGTCATGCTCGTCGGCCATGAACCGAGTCTTGGCCAGTTCGCGTCACATCTACTGACCGGATCGGCGGCGATCCTCTCGCTGGAATTCAAGAAGGGCGCGGTGATCGCAATTGCGGTGGCCACGCTACCGCCGCACGCCGCTGGTACATTGGAGTGGTTTCTGACGCCGAAGCAATTGCGCGCTGTTGCGCGCCGTGGACGGTAGCACTCCGGGTGGCGGAGGTCGCGCGCGCCCGCCTTGTCAGGCACAACTCGAACCGTCACCGTCCTCGGCGACCGGCAGAGCGATGAACACCGACGTGCCGACGCCCAGCTCGCTCTCAATCCGCAACGTGCCGCCGTGGGCTTGGACGATGTGCTTGACGATGGCCAGACCGAGGCCGGTGCCGCCGAGCTCGCGCGAGCGGGCTTTGTCGACGCGATAGAAGCGCTCGGTGAGGCGTGGCAAGTCCTGTGACGGAATGCCGACGCCGGCATCGCGCACGCAGACCTCCACCGTTTGCGAATCGGCAACGGGGTACGCACTGACGGTGACACTGTCTCCGGCGAGGGTGTACTTGACCGCGTTGTCGATGAGATTGACCAGCACTTGCTCGATGCGATCCGGGTCGGCGGAAACCAACGGCAGATCGGCGGCGACGTCGCTGCGCAGTTCCACCTTGCCATCGGCGGCTTTCTTCGCCACCGCATCGATCGCGGCGGTAACGGTTGGTGCCAGCGGCATCGCCAGGCGCTGCAACTCGGTGCGGCCCAGCTCGAGATCGGAGAGCGTGAGCAGGTCGTCAGTGAGTCGACTCAGCCGCTCGGAGTGGCGCTCAATCACGCCGACGAACTTACGGGCGAGGTCGGGGTTGTCGATCGCGCCCGCTTGCAGCGTCTCCGCGTAGCCGCGAATCGCGGTCAGCGGCGTGCGCAGCTCGTGCGAGACGTTGGCGACGAAGTCACGCCGCGCCGATTCCAATTTCTTCATCTCCGTGACGTCGTGAAACACGAGAATGAACAAGTTGGGTAGACCGTCCGCCGTGACGATCGACGTGGCCGTGACCTGCAGGTATTCCTGCCGCGCCCCGTTCAATGCGATCTCACGGGTCAGGTGTTGGTCCGCTGGACCAGCCATGATCGCGCGGGCAAGCTCTTGAAGATCCGGGTCGCGTGAAACGTTGATGAGATGCTGACCGAGCAACGTCGAGTTGCCAAAGACTTCCTCCGCGCGCTGATTGGCGAGTTGGATGACGCCGCCGCGATCGATGACCAGCACACCTTCAACCATCCCACTGAGCACCGCCGCTAACTTGGCTTGCTCGGTGCGCGCTCCGTGCAACTGGGCGCGCAGGCTGTTGGCCATGGCGAGCAAATTGGCTTCCAACTGACCGATGATGTCGTCGGCCTCGGGGCGCAACGGCGGCGCGGTCTCCCCAGCGGCCACGGCGGTCGAAAACTCAGTGAGCCGTCCGACGCGGGCAGAGAGCCGCCGTGATGCCGTGAGTGTCAGCGCCAGGGCCGCCAACGCGGCAACCGCAACGCTGCTCCAGATGGCGGCGCGAATGCGATGGCGCGCATCGTCGATAGTGGCAATCGGCACACTCAGACGAACGATCCGCTGTTGACTATCCGGCGCGTCTCCCAGAGTCTGCCGCCAGGCGCGGTAGAAGAGCGGCTGCTTGACGCTCGCGCTCACGCGCACCGCTTGGCCATCGCCGTCGGCGAGGGCGGCACGAACTTCGGGGCGGTCGTGGTGATTCTCCAACGTCGCCGACGGCGCTTCGGAGTCGCCCAAGACTGTCCCGTCAGGTGCGATGATGGTCACCCGCGCCTTGGCCTTCACGGCGACCGCCGCACACTGTCGGTCCATCGCTTCGCCGCGCAAATTCCACGGCAGCAACTCGCCCGCGAGTTCTGCCTCGCGCGCGACTCCAGCGGCGAGCGTGTCGAGATATAGCCGCTCGATCACGCGATCGCCGTACGCGTACAAGCTCGCGGCGACCGCCAGCAAGGCGATGAGATACGGCGCCAGGAGCCGCGCCAGTAGGCTACGGTGTGAGCGGACGTTCATCAAACTTGTAGCCGACGCCGCGCACAGTGACGATGAGCTCAGGGTTCGCGTCGTCGCGCTCGATGCGCGCACGCAGGCGACGGACATGGACGTCGACCGTGCGCGGCTCCACGTAGGTGTCTTGGCCCCAGACCAGATCGAGAATCTGCAGCCGATCGAACACGCGATTGGGCGAGCGCACAAAGAAGCGGAGCAGCTCGAACTCACGCAGGGAGAGGTCGATCTTCTTGCCGTCGAGCACGACCTCGTAGGTGTCGAAATCGATGCGCAGCCGGCCGCGGTCGTACACTTCGTGCGGGCGCTGCATGTCGGCGCCGTAGGAGCGCCGCAACACGGCGCGGACACGCGCCACCAACTCGCGCGGACTGAACGGCTTGGTGACGTAGTCGTCGGCGCCCATCTCGAGCCCGACGATACGGTCGGATTCGGCGGCACGCGCCGTCAACATGACGATTGGCAACCGCACCGTGGCTTCATCGTTGCGCAGCCGCCGGCACACTTCCAGACCGGCGATGCCGGGCAACATGAGGTCGAGGATGACGAGCGCGGGCCGTAGCTTGCGGATGGCGTCGAGACCTTTCTCGCCGTCGTCCGCGAGCGAAACCGCAAAGCCTTCCTGCTCGAGGTTGAAGCGGATCAGCTCGGCAATGTCCGGCTCGTCTTCGACGACAAGCAGCACCTTCTTGTCTCCGCTGAGAGCGGGAATGCCACTCGCCGAGGTCATACGGATGGCGGCACCTGATCGAGATGGCGGATGCTCTTGCCCTTGACCATGAACACCACCATCTCGGCGATGTTGGTGGCGTGATCGGCGATGCGTTCGAGATACTTGGCGATGAAGAGCAAGCGGATGGCGCGCGTGATCGTCTGCGGCGATTCGATCATGAACGAACTCAGCTCGCGGAAGAGCTGTTCGGTCAGCAAGTCGATCACATCGTCCTCGCGGCAGACCTTGAGGGCGAGGTCGACGTCTTCGCGCACGAACGCGTCGAGACTCTCGCGCAGCATGGTGCCGGCGATCTCCGCCATGCGTGGGATGTCGATGAGCGGCTTGAGCTGCGCTTCCTGATTCAGTTCGAGGGCCCGTTCGCAGATGTTCACCGCCATGTCGCCGATCCGTTCGAGATCAGTGGTGATCTTGAGTCCGGTGGTGATCAGGCGCAGATCGCGGGCGGCCGGCTGATGCAACGCCAGGAGGCGGATGCAGAGGTCGTCGATCTCGACATCCAAACGGTTGACGGTGTGATCGGCTGCGATCGTCACGCGCGCCTGTTCGTCATCGCGATTGACGAGCGCGGCGATGGCGTTGGCGATCTGTTTCTCGACCAGTCCGCCCATGCCGAGGATCTTGAGGTGGAGCTCGTTGAGCTCCGCCTCGTATTGTGGATCGCTATGTTGGCGTGCCTCCACTGGGGTCTCCTTCTCAGCCGAAGCGACCGGTGATGTAGTCCTCGGTCTCCTTTTTCTCCGGCGTGGTGAAGAGCTTCTCGGTTGGGCCGAATTCCACCAGAGAGCCCAAATACAAGAAAGCCGTGAAATTAGATACGCGCGCCGCTTGCTGCATGCTGTGAGTCACGATGACGATGGTGTAGCGCTCTCGCAGTTCGTGAATCAGCGATTCGATCTTGGTGGTGGCGATCGGATCGAGCGCAGAGCACGGCTCGTCCATCAAGATGACCTCGGGCTCCACCGCCAGCGCGCGCGCGATGCACAAGCGTTGCTGTTGCCCGCCGGAGATGCTGATGCCGGAGGCGTCGAGCGAATCCTTCACCTCGTCCCACAGCGCGGCCTGTCGCAAGCTATGCTCGACGATTGCGGCGAGCTCACGCCGGGAGCGGCCGCCACCGTTGAGACGGAGACCGGCGGTGACGTTGTCGAAGATCGACATCGTCGGAAACGGATTAGGGCGCTGGAACACCATGCCGATCTTGGCACGCACCTGCACCGGATCGACCCCGCTTGCGTAGATGTCCTCCGCGTCGAGCCGCACGCTGCCGCTGACGCGTGTGCCCGGCACGACCTCGTGCATCCGGTTGAGGCAACGAATGAAGGTCGACTTGCCGCACCCGGACGGGCCGATGATCGCGGTTACCGCGCTGTCGGGAATACTCAGGCTGACGTCATCCAACGCTTGGTGACTGCCAAACCACGCGTTGAGGTTGGCGACTTCGAGTTTGTTGGCCATGACGGTTAGTCTTGTGTCTCACCCATGTCTGCGACAGAGCCCCGAGTCAGCGGCCCGCCATCCTGTTTACCACCAGATATTCCGTTCCCTGTAGGGGCGACGCATGCGTCGCCCGTGAATTGACGCGGTCCACTGCGGAGAAGACGGAGGGCGATGCATGCATCGCCCCTACACCTCAGAGAAGACCGCATGTTACTGATATTTGTGAGACACGACACTAACGCACCGCCCCGAAGCGCCCGCGGGTGAGGAAGCGCACAGACAAGCTGGTGAGGAGAATGAGACTCAGCAGTATCAGTGCGCCGGCCCAGGCTTGCCGGTGCCAGTCGTCGAATGGCGAGATCGCGTAGGTGAAGATCTGCACCGGCAGCGACGAGATCGGTCCGCTCAGTCCGTGGTGCCAGAACTGATTGCCGAAGGCGGTAAACAGGAGTGGGGCGGTCTCTCCGGCGATGCGAGCGACGGCCAGCATGATGCCGGTGACGATGCCACCGCGCGCGGTGCGCAGCACCACCGACACAGTCGTGCGCCATGATGGGATGCCCAGTGCGAGCGAGGCTTCGCGCAACGAGGTCGGCACTAGGCGCAACATCTCTTCGGTGGTGCGGGCGACGATCGGCAACATGATCACCGCCAAGGCGAACCCGCCAGCGTATGCCGAGAACGTCTTGGTCGGCAGAACGATCAACGTGTACGCGAAAATCCCGATCACGATCGACGGCACGCCGTTGAGAACATCGGCGCAAAACCGAACCGCCCAGCCGAAGCGGCCATAGCCGAACTCCGCGAGGTAGACGCCAGTGAGGACGCCGACCGGGAGACCGAGCGCGCTAGCCAGGCCGATGAGCACCATGGTTCCGACGATGGCGTTGGCCATCCCACCGCCAGTTTCTCCGACCGGCTTGGGAAGCTGCGTGAAGAAGTCAAAGTTGAGCGATGTGACACCCTTCGTCAGCAGGTAGCCGAAGATCAGTAGCAGCGGAGTCAGCACGGCGATGGTGCAGACCACGGCGAGAGCTTGGGCGGCCAAGTTGATCAGGCGACGCCGCCGGTAACGCATCCTACGCCCCCCGCGTCCCCGCGTTGGGGCCGGCAACGCTCCAGACCAACAGGCGCGCGCAAATGTTGACGACGACAGTCACGATCAGCAGCACGAGGCCGATTTCGATCAGCGCCTGGACATACAACTCGTACGTCGCCTCGCTGAACTCATTGGCGATGACGCTGGCCATGGTACTACCCGGAGCGAACAGTGAGAGAGAAATGTCCGCGCGGTTGCCGATCACCATGGTGACCGCCATGGTTTCGCCCAGAGCGCGACCGAGCCCAAGCATGATCGCGCCGATCAAGCCGGTGCGCCCGTAGGGCAGCACGGCGAGGCGCACCATCTCCCACTTGGTTGCGCCCAACGCGAGGGCCGCTTCGCGCTGCGGCAACGGGACGGCCTTGAAGACTTCCTGCGCCACCGAGGTGATGTACGGGATCACCATCACCGCCAGGATGATCGACGCCGTCAGCATGCCGACTCCGTAGTTCGGACCCTGAAAGAACGGGAGGAAGCCGAGTGTCGTCGACAGCGCTGGCGCGACGTAGGTTCGGACCCAGGGGACGAGCACGAAGATCCCCCACAGGCCGTAGACCACGCTGGGGATCGTCGCCAGCAATTCGACCAGGAACGATACTGGGCCGCGCAGCCAGTTGGGCGACATTTCACTGAGGAACAGCGCGGTGCCGATGCTCAGCGGAACCGCTTGCAGGAGCGCCAAGAACGACGAGACGATCGTGCCATAGATGAACGGCAGCGCGCCGAATTCCTTGAAGACGGGATCCCACTTCGACGTGACGAGAAACCCCCATCCGAAAGTTTGGATGGACTCGCTGGACTGATAGACCAGCACGGCCACGATCGCACCGCCGATGGCGATCAGAACCAGCGCAAACAACGCGGTCAGACCGCGAAACAGCAAGTCGCCGACGTTCAAACGCCGCCGTAACTGCGGCGTGAGGGTCGAGGCCAGTGGCCAACCCAATTGCACGCTGGGACTATTCGAGGGGTTTGCTGAGGGATTTGCCATGAACGCGGCTGACCATAGCAGCCGATTGTTACAGGAGTGTTACAGTCGTGAGGCGTGACTCGTGCTCGTGGCTCGACGCGGACACGAACCACGAGCACGATTCCTCACTGAAGCGGCTTGCCGTCCGCTGCGGTCACACGGTGGATCGCTTGTTCTTCCTTGGCGACGACTTCTTTGGGCAGCGGCGCGTAGTGGAGAGCCGGCGCGTGCAGCTGCCCATCGTGTATCATCCAGGTGAGAAACTGGACGAGCTTCTTGCCCTTCTCGGTGTCTTTCTGCTTCTCGTAGACCAGCAGCCAGGTCAGGCTGGAGATCGGATAGGCGTCGGTACCGGGCGCGTTGGTGATCGAGACGCGGAAGTCATCGGGCATGTTTTGCGCCAGAGCCGCGGCCGCGGCGGTCACCGATTCGAGCGAGGGTGTGACGAGAGCGCCCGCGGCGTTTTGCACGTCAGCGTAGGGCAGCTCGTTCGACGTCGCATAGATCAACTCGACGTAGCCGATGGAGAATGGTGTCTGCTTAACCAAGCCCGTGACACCTTCGTTGCCTTTACCGCCCAAGCCGACAGGCCAATTCACCGAGGTCGCTTTGCCGACCTTGTTGTTCCATTCAGAGCTGATCTTACTCAGGTAGTCGGTGAAGATGTAGCTTGTACCGCTGCCGTCGGAGCGATGGACCACGATGATGTCCCGCGGCGGCAGGTTGGCGCCGGGGTTGGGGGCAGCGATGGCCGCATCGTTCCACTTGGTGATCTTGCCGAGAAAAATCCCGGCGATCACATTGGGCGTCAGCTTCAGGCCCGAACCTAGTCCCTCGACGTTGTACGTGAGCACCGCGGCACCCATCACGGTCGGGAAGTGCAGGATCGGGCCGGGCGCAGCGCGCAACTGCTCGTCGCTCATCGGTCCATCGGTGGCGCCGAAGTCGACGGTCTGCTCGGTGATCTGTTTGATTCCGCCGCCGCTGCCGATCGACTGGTAGTTGAAGCGGACGGACGGATCGACCTGCGTGTAGAGGTTGAACCACTTCGAGTACATCGGGTACGGAAACGTCGCCCCGGCGCCATTGAGCTGCAGTTGGGCGTGCGCGCTGCCGGCGAGCGCGCCGAGACAAATGGTGACGAGTGCCGATCTCCAGATGCATGTCCTCATGTATTCCTCCCTTTCTCAGGCCGTTAGAACTTCAAGGTCGCGTCGAGCTGCGTGCGGACCAGCGTCGAGTTCCCCGAGCGTGACAGCGGTTGCCCGACCGTGGTCGTGGCGTCGTCACGATCGAGGGCGTTGATGAAGTGGACTTTCGCGGTCAGTTGGAAATTCGGGAACAGCAAGTAGTCGCCGCGCAGGATGTGCGCCACGACGTTGCTGCCGCCCTTTTGCGTCGCGCCCGCGTTGTAGTTTCGGATGTAGTCGAAGTCGCTGTAGTTGAAGAGCGACAGCACCGCGTCCTTCTCGATCCACGCGTAATCGTACGAGACGCCCCAGTCGCCGGGATTCTTCAAGCCGTCGTGGTACCAATCCTTGCCGGCTTTGCCGATACCCGCACCGATGGTGAAGCCAGTATTCTTGCTGTCCGCTTCTGTGTTGTACACCACATCCCCGAACACGCCGGCCGGCAGGCCGAGGCGAAATGGATCGACGAAGTTCAGTTCGCTGTTAAAGTTGATGAGGTTGAATCCGCTCAAGAAGCCGGTGACCTTCTGGTTGCCGTTGATGTCCTTGGGCGACAACGTTACCGAGTTGCTGTTCGCCAGCGAGGTGTTCTGGTTGGAGTTGGTGGTGTAGGGAGCCTTGCCGGTGAAGGCGCTCAAGTATTTCGTCGCCACCTCGTTGAGATCCTGGTAGCTGTAGTCGGCGAGTGACAGCGTCCATTTGGTCGTGTCGTTGAACGCGGTGTCGGCGACCACTTGCCCGCCGAACATCCACGGATCACCGGCGGTAGCGACCTCGTCGACCACCCACTGCATGGTGTTGAGCTTGAGTCCGCGTAGGAAGCCCTCGCGCTGATCGACCAGGTTCAGCGATTCCGCCGCGCCCTCGGGTGACAGATCGTCGTCCCACACGATCTCCGAGACCCGATAGACGGCGCTGCTGACGCCGAACTTACCCGCGATGATCGAGAACAGGCCCGGGTCGATGCCGACCGTCTTGCCCGGCTTCACGGTCATGTACGCCCAATCGAGATTGATCGAGTTGGGAGTGAACGTCTTGGTGAAGTCTTGATTGGTGGAAATCGGATCGTTCGAGTTACCGCTAGCGAGCCGAAAGGTGGCGCCGGCTTCATCGCTCGGGTTGACGCTGAGGCCGATGCGGGCGCGCAGGCGGAAGCGATTGCGTGCATGCAGCTCGTTTTCGTAGAATCCTTCGTAACGCGTGCGCATATCGCCGAACGGCGTGATCATGTCGAGCCACTTCGGCAGCTTCGCGACGATCGCATCGCGGCGTGATTCTTCGGCCGCCGACTTCTGCTTGTCCTCTTCGCGCGCCTGCTTCAGCTCCTCCTCGGTGATCAATCCCTTTTTCAACAAAATGTCACCGAGATCTTTGGCCTGACTCATCCGTGCTGGCAGCATCACGGCATCGACCATCACTGCACCGATAGTCACGGCGCGAACCAATGCGACGATTGCTCGTGGCATCATAGCGTGCCCTCCCTTTTTTCGCCGGACTCGCGTCCGGGTTGCGGTCCCCTCTCTCTCTCGAATCGGTGATTCGAGCTTCCACGAACGCTTTTAGTACCGACAGACGACAGGACAGTAAACGTCAGGTTACAAGTTCGTGAATTCCGCGCCGGTGCAGGCAGCAGATTCTTCCTCGCTTCACACAACAGTCATCCGCTTGTCACAGTCAGTCGCTATATGGGTTGGCGAGCATAAGGATTGGAACTGCCCGTGTCGGCTCTGGTGGCCGGCGGTGGAGAACGGGCGAAAGCGAGGAATGAATGGATGACGGTTTGGGCCGCATGACAAGTGTGGCAACGCCGCACTGGCGATCGAGCGATGGCGAAGCAACAGCGCCGGAGGGAACGTACGTAACCGAGATCGCTGGCTGCGAAGCTGACGTGCGGGCCGCCCAGCGCCTGCGTTACGAGGTCTTCGCGAACGAGCTCGGCGCGCAGATCCCTGGTGCGGAGACAGGCCTCGATCGCGATCCATTCGATCGCTACTGCGACCATCTCTTGGTGCGCCACGGTCCTACCGGGGACGTCGTGGGTACCTACCGCATCCTGCGCTACGAGCAGGCCAAGCGAGCCGGCGGTTTCTACTCGGCCAATGAGTTCGACCTGCGTCGGCTCACACGTCTCGGGCCGCGCGTGATGGAGGTGGGTCGCGCGTGCGTCCATCCGGCGCATCGCGGCGGGTTGGTGGTCTCGCAGTTGTGGGCCGCCTTGTTCGATTACGTGCGGTCGACCGGTCACGAGTACGTGATCGGCTGCGGCAGCATCAGCGTCGCCGAGTATGGTCGCCAAGCGGTGAGCATCTGCAATCGACTGAAGAAGACGCGACTGAGCCCCACCGAATTGCGTGTCTTTCCGTATCGTCCGTTTCCTTTGAGTAACCCAGCCACGGCGGATGCTGGTTCCTTGCCTCCTCTGCTCAAGGGATATCTCCGCCTCGGGGCGTCGGTGTGCGGCGACCCGGCATGGGATCCGCGCTTCGGCACCGCTGATGTCTTGATGTTGTTGCCGGTCGCGGACATCGCGCCGCGCTACGCGCGTGGCCTGCACCGGCGTGCGCAGCGAGCGTGGGGATGACGGGCCAATCGGTCGCACCGCGGTCGACTCCACTCGCTCGCCTGGCGCGGCTCGTGCGGTTCGCCGGACACTTCGTCCGGATGCATGGCGAAGCAGCGTGGACGTTTCCACGTCGCAGCCCGCGCGAACGACGGCGGTTGGTCGCTGATTGGGCGGCACGTACGCTCGACGTGCTCAACGTGCGCGTGCTGGTTCGCGGCGACGTTCCCTGGCGCGACGCGCCGATTCTGATCGTGGCCAATCACATCTCGTGGTTGGACGTGCACGCGCTCAGCACCGTGAACGGTGCGCGCTTTGTCGCCAAGTCGGAAGTCCGCGACTGGCCGCTGGTGGGTGCGCTCGCTGCCCGCTGCGGAACGTTCTTCATTGCCCGTGGCAGTTGTCGCGCCGCCTGGCGCACCAAGAACGAAATCGCCACGGCGCTACAACAAGGGGATCCGGTGGTGATCTTTCCGGAAGGGACGACCACCGATGGGCGGCGCGTCCGACCGTTCTATCCCGCGTTGCTGCAGGCAGCGGTCGACTCCCGCTGCGCGGTCCATCCGGTGACGATTCGCTATCAAACCGCGGGTGGGAGCGGAAACGAGGCGGCTGCCTTTCTTGGCGACATGAGCTTTGCTCGCTCGCTCCTTCGCATACTGCGAGAGCCGGTGATGACAGTCGAGGTTACATTCGGCCGTCCGATCGCGGCCCGCAACCGCACCCGGCGTGAACTCGCGGCGCTGGCGCAGCTCGCGATTACGGAAACGCTCGCGCTTCCGCCGCCCGCGCGGCCAGCGCTGGAGTCCTCGCACGGAATCGATTCCTCACGGTCGCGCCCGCGCATCGGGTTGCCGCCCTCACGCGCTGCGGCGCCCGCCTGAGTGTGAGGCTCTCCGAACGATGGACGCCATCTTTGACTCGCAGGGCTACGTGGTGGGGTGGCTAGAGGCCGATGTCGTCTACGACAAGTACGGCGGCGCCTGCGCGTTTGTGACCGACGGCGCGGTGCATGACTCTTCCGGTGCCTACTTTGGACAATTCGACAATCGGTTGTTTTGGGACACGGACGGGTTGGCGGTTGCCTTCATGGCGGGGGCGAAAGGCGGTCCTCTGCTGCCCCGTCCCGAAGTTCCGCCGATACCGCCAATCCCCTCCGTTCCGTTAGAAGCGCCCGCCCTTCCCACTCCGCCGGCGAATCCGACAACGGGGACGAGATGGAGCACGCGGTCGTGGGAAACGTTCTTGCACGGATGAGGCGCTGAACGACAGCGCGTGCGTCCTGTTTGCGCTTACGGTGGTGTCGACGCGTCGCTCGCGGTGAGCGCCGACGTCAAGGTCGCGATCGTCACCGCGCCGCCTTCGCGGGCGCGGTCCATGGCTTCCACTGCGAGTCCATAAGGTGCATCGTCGGCCGCATCGAAGAACAGAATATGATCCTCGCGCGCGGCGAACATCCGCTTCAAGCGATCGGCTAGCTCCTCGAATGGAACGGTCGTGCCGTTCACCGTGATCGTTCGATCAGCCGCCACGCGCAGGACCAACGGCGGTTCGGGATCCTTCGCGAGGTCTTCCTTCTTGATTTCTTCCTTCTCCTGCTTAGGCGTGTGGACCCAGAACTTCTTCGTCAGTAGCGGTGTCATCACCATGAAGATGATGAGCAGAACGAGCACGACATCGACCAGCGGAGTCACGTTCATGACCGGCACGGGTCCTTTGCCGGCGCCGGTGCCGACGGTCATTGCCATGGTCTAGCCCTCCGACGCCACAGGCGCCTGCGCTGCTGCGGGTGCTGGCGCGGCGAGCGGCGCGCCCGACTTGTGGCGCTCGCCGACCAAGAACGACATGCCGGGAAAACCAACCTGCTGTGTGCGCGCGAGGATCGCCCGTACGTCGCCATAGGTGAGGCTGGCATCGGCGCGCAGCACGAGTCGCCGATAGGGGTCGACGGCGTGTTCGGCGCTGAGATACTCGATCGCGCGGTCGAGATCGTAGTGCTCGCTGCCGATGATGTATTCGCCAGCTTTCGCCACGGTGACTTTGAGCGGATCGGCGAGTTTGATTTCAGGATCGGGATTGAAAATTCCCGGCAACTCGACCTGCACGTCCTGATCGAGTCGGGGCACGACTACCATGAAGATGATCAGCAGCACGAGAACGACGTCGACGAGCGGCGTGACGTTGATCTCAGGCTGGACCCCGGCGCTGAGTGGAGGAACTCTCACGCGACACCTTCCGCGCTTGCGACGGCGGCAAGTCCGGAGCGATGTTCGACGCGATCGGGACGCGCCGGCGTTGCCGCGGTTCGCGCCCCACGGCTTGCGGTCGCGACCTTGCGCTCCGCCCAGTCCTCCAAGGTGTCGAGCAACTGCCCCGACGCGTGGTTGAGCATCAACTCATCGTGCGCGATTTGGCCCGAGAGATAGTTGAACGCCAGCACCGCCGGGATCGCGACGGCGAGGCCGAGCGCCGTTTCGATCAACGCTTCGGAGATTCCCGCCGATACGCCGGACAGCCCGCCGGAGCCCGTCGACGCGATGCCTTGGAACGCCGTGATGATCCCCAGCACGGTTCCGAGGAGGCCGACGAACGGAGCTACTGACCCCACCGTTGCGAGCACGGCCAGTCCACGCCGCAAATCGGTTCCGATCTCTTGCATGTAGCGCTCCATGTGACGCACGGTGCGCTCGACCGGAGTCAGTCCCGTCACATCGGCGGTCTGCTCGGCGTGGCGATAGGTGGTGAGCGCCGAGCGTACCACACGCGGTAAGTGACCTTGCTGGTGCTTCTCGGCTTCGATCAACACCTCGTCGAACTCGCCGCGATCCATCTGCGATCCCACGGCGGTCGCGAACGTGCGCGAAGTTGCGCGCGAGCGGCGCAGCGTGATGACGCGCTCGGCGAACACGGTCAGCGAAGCCAGGCCCATGGTGACCAGAACCGCCGCAACCACCATCGCGGGCACGCCCATGTGCTGGAAGATTTCGATGAAATTGAATTGCATCGTGCATTCTCCTCTGCCTGTATTCGTCAGGCATTCAATTTGAACGGAATCTGAATGATTCGGTACACCGTGATCGGGAGCCCTTTGTAGCGAGCCGGTTCGTACTTCCAGGTCTTCACCGCTTGCACTGCGGCGCTGACGAATGGCTCGTCGCCGCGCATCACCTGCACGTCGGCGACGCGACCGTTGGCCAGAATCACGACCTTCAAAATCACCGTCCCGGTCTGGCCATTGGCGCGCGCTTCCTGCGGGTACGCAGGCACCGCATTGCTCTTCGCCGGCAGCGGCGGCACCGCGTCCTCGGGCAACGTGATCGCGCCCACTTGGCCGCCGGCGACTCCGTCCTTCGAACCACCTTCGAGTCCGGCCGGATCGCCGTCGCCGGGCTCGCCGAACACCGCGATACCTTTGTCCTGACTCGGGTCCGCTTCCAGCGGCGCGGCTTGCGGCATCTCCTTCGGGGCGACCAGCTCTTTCGGCGGGGGCGGCTTGTCGAGTTGGCGAATCTTCTGATCGGGGCGCACCACCGGTGCGGCGGCGGGCGGGGGCTGGGGCTTCGCCTCCGCAACCGGTGGTGGGGGGGGTGGGGGTTCTTCCTTGACGATCTTCTCGACGAACGTGACGTCGACGGGTTTCTCGCTCACCAGTTCCTTGGTGCCAAATCCCAGTGCGACTGCCGCGAGGACGATCCCGGCGTAGACGCCCGATGACGTAAACAGTGCCGCGAACCACTGGCGGGGCACTCGCTCGGTGTCGCCATAGTGACCGAAGCTGACGAAGGTCTGACTCATCGCGTGGCATCTCTCCAGCCGCGGCCGAGCCGAAGCTGACTTCTCTCGTTTCCGACTGCGTGCGTATGAAGACCTACCACCACAAGGTTACGGCGAAGTGACGCCATGATGAACGTTGATAAACTGCGCTGCGCCTGACGGTCAGTTGTTGCTGTTGAATCCGATGAACTTGTACTGGCTGCCGACTTCGGCGATCGTGCCCGTTCGCAACTCGCGTTGCTCACCGAACTCATTGAGTACGAGCAGTCGCACATCTCCGTGCGCAGTGTACGCGGCGAACTGGCGGCTGCCCTTGGTGAAGCGTAGTTCTCGGCGCGCCAATGCGCGGCCACCGAATCCTTCGAAGAGGACTCGGGCAACGTCTTCGCTCTTCTGGTTCAACACGCGCCAGAAGAACACGCTTGGGGCGTCGGCCACTTCGCGCAGGGGTTCGCCGGGTTTGACGGTGCCGGGAATGATGATCGTGCGATACTCTTCCTCGGTCACGCGCAAGCGAGTGAGGGCGTGCTCGTCCTTGGTTTGCAGGGCAATCAGGAATTCATCCAACAGTGCGTCGATCGAGCTGGCGCCGCCGTCGAGGTGAAAGCCGGTTGGCGGTGGCGGCGCGGCGGAGTTGGTGCTGCTCAGATCGATGCGCACGGCGGCGGAGCCCGCCGAGGCGAGGCGCGCCGCGACAACGATCGTTACTGCCACTACGGTGCTGAACGATGAATGCGTGCGATGCATGGGATCGGTCTCCTTAGTCCGCAAGAGAATCCCGACCGGAGACGACGGCGCAGTGTCATCTCCGGCCGGGGGTTAGGCCGCCGTGTAGGCAGTGTTGCGGGGGAACGGCGGCACGCTGGTTAGTTCACGTCGAAGCTGATCCACCGATCGAAACTGTTGCTGCCAAAGCCGGTGTCCAGCCAGTTCGCTCCGGGACCACCCGCGGGATCAAACGCCCCGATGTAGTTGGTGGTATCGAAGTAGTCGCTGATCGCGTGGCAATCAGTGGCCGGCGGGAACCCGGTGGTCGCCGACGGTATCAGATTCGGAAGCGTCGCCGGGTAGCCGGCGGTGACCGTCGCGAACGTAGTCGGAATGTTCGGGACGATCGTGCCGCCCCCCGCGGCCGGGAAGACGCTCTTGGTCGTATTCCACAGGCCGTACACTTGCGTCGCTGTGCAAGCGCCGGCAGTGGCCTGCATCATCGAGTTCTGCGTGGTCGTCCCGTCGCCGTTGTTGTAGCAGAGCGTGTTCTCGACCAGCAAAAATGGATCGCTGGTCTTGAGTGCCGGCCCGGCGGTGCAGGCGAAGTTGGTGGTGGTATTGTCCGCGCTCCGGATGCATGACAGGCCATAGTTGGCGACGATCGCGTTGGCCACGGTGCCAGCGGTGCCGCGACGAAAGAACAACCCGGCCTCGCTGCCGATGTTCGGGTCGTTGTCCTTGGCGCCGATCATCGTCAGGTTGCAGAACTTCGGATTCGAACGCGGCAGATCGTCGAAACCGAACTCGCTGTTGTCGGCCTCGATGCCGCGGCTCTGCTTACCGGTTTGCAGGACGGGTCCGTATTGCACTTGCAGGCCGTACTGTCTGCTGCCGGTGGTGCCGAGCTGATAATCGAAGCCGTCGTCGGCACAACCCGATGACACAAAGTACTTCAGGTTGACCGTGCCGCCGAACCACTCGATGCAATCATCGCCGCCCTGATTGGCCTGGATGTGGTGCATCAGGGTCTGATTGCCAACGCCGTTCAACGTGAGGATGTTGAGCTCGTTGTTGGGCGTGAACTCGATGCCCGAGAACTCCACCCGGGTGTAGGTCATCACGCCGCTGCTGTCGCTGGCGTCGCAGCCACCGTATGCGGCCGGGATGCCCTCTGCGGTGTTGACGCAGTTCGGACGGTTGACAGTGGACTTGCCGTTGAGCAACACGCCACCCCAATCGCCGACGCTGCGCGATCCGACGGGCTGACCGCTGGTGAAGATGATTGGCTTCTGTGGCGTGCCCTGGGCGTCGATCTTCGAGCCGGGCAGGAAGATCAGCACGGCGGGATTGACCGTGCCGCTGCCCTTGCCTTTGACGACGGTGCCGGGCTTGACCGTGACGACCGTGGTTGATTGCCCGACCGGGGTATCGACGAAGACGATACCCTCGATCTGAATGGTGCAGGTGTCCGGCCAGGTCTGGTTTGCGAGGATGGAGCCCGCCGCAATTTTGTGCAGCGGCTTGCCGGTGTCCGGATCCGCCCCGTCGGTACACGACACCACCGGGCCCGGACCCGTGCAGCTATCGAAGAGTGTCTTGAGGCCGGCGAGCTTCGCCACCAGATTGGTGAGGTCTTGGATGTCGATGGTGTTGTCCTTCAACACATCGCAATCCGGTTTGTTGACGCCACAGTCGCCGGCGGCGGCGATCACGCCAGCGAGCGACAGTGCGTCGGCTACGTCGACGCTGCCGTTCTTGTTCACGTCGCCGCAAGCGGCGCCGGCCACCGACGGCGCGCTCGTGAGCGCTACCGCGGTTGCTAGCCCAGCGAGCCAAGCTGGTATGGACTTCCACGTGTGAGCCATCGTTATCTTCTCCTTCATCCTGATCATGGGTGCCTCCCTAGAAGATCGTCACCGAGCAGGTGACGCCCGACACCGCGTTGTTGTTGTTGTCCGCCGCCGACTCCACCCAGCAGTGGAACTGGTCGTTGGTTGGCGCGCTGGCGCCTTGACAACTGTCGACCTGGACGCCGAAGGCGACGCCGGGGAACATCGCGCCGTTGTTGGCGATGAGCGCCGCGCGTAGCGCGTAGTTCAAGTCGTTGACGGTCGAGAAGGCATCGAACGGCACGGTCAGCCGATCTTGGACCGATTGCTCGTTGCCCGACCCCGGAATGCTGACGACGCCGTCGGGGTACTCAACGTACACCGAGAGGCCCGCCAACTCGGTGCCTGCGGGTGCGTCGAAACTCACGAGTATGAAGCGTTGCGGCGCCACCGGTGTGCACGCGCCGACCACGCAGTTCGCCGGGCACGCGTCGCCACTGACTGCGTTGCCGTCGTCACACGTTTCGATCGGATTGCAGACGCCGGGGCTGGTGCAATCCAAACTGCTGGCGCAGAGCTTGGCTGCGTCGTTGCTGCACGTGCCATCGATCTTGCCGTTGCCGCACAGCGGGTTGCACTGAGAGAACAGCGCGCCTTCGGATGGCGTCGCCATACGGTTGAGGCAGTCGACTTTGAACTCGGTGATGCACTCGAGGCAATTGGCGAGATCTTGCAGGGTCTTGATTTCGCCGCGACCGTCAGTGCCGGCGCACGACGTGGCCGCGCCGGGCACAGTCAGGTTCGGACAGGTCAGCAGATTGCCAATCGAATCCGGGGCGAGGTCGAGATCGACCGCCGCGGTGCCACCGAACGCCTTGTCCTTCCCTGCGCAAGCCGTTCTGATGTCCTTCAACAGCTTGTTTTGCGCCGTGGTGATCTTGTCGCTCGCGGCGACATCCGGACAGGTGCCGCTGCCGGCCTTGAGTACGGCGTCTTCGCACTTCTGCAGCACGTCGCGTTTCTTGTCGAAGAAGAGGTCGACGGCCTTGGCGGTTGCTTGCTTGCAGGAATCAATCGCCTTCTCGATCAACTTGCACTTGCCTGGTGCGGTGCAATCCGTATCGGTCGTGCAGGACTTGCCGAAGTCGGTTCCTTTGTCGCACGACTTCGCGAACGGTTTCAGATCGAGATAGGCGAGAGTGTTGACCTGATCGACCGACGCTTCGCCGTTACAGGCGAGGCAGTTGGCCACGTCGGCAGGGGAGGTGAGTGCGAAGCTGCAGCCGATCTTGCACGTTCCGGACGGGCAATCCGCTACGATAGCGCACGCCTTGCCATTGTTGCTACCGCCGTCACAGGTCTGCACGGCCGGGAGCTTGTTGTTCTCGAAGTTCGGGCAGCGATCGGCGGGCGAACAGATGCCCGCACCTGCGCGCAGGTGTGTCTCGCCCGCGGCCGCAGTGCAGAATCCGCCGGAGCAGCTTCCCACTCCGCCGCCGAGGCACGCGTCCGCCGGGGCTGCGCAGGAGCCGCCGCCGGTGCAGTCGGTTGCGGCCACCTTGCACGGGGTGCCGTCATTCGTGCCGCCCGTGCACAATTTGCCGCAGTCCGCAGCGGCGGTCGCTTGGGTACAGGAGTGGTTGATGAAGGCGCCGAGAGCGCAGATGCCGCAATCCTTGTCGGCGGCGCACAGCGCTTCCTGACAAAGGCCGGCGACGCAATCTTCGAGCTTGCCGGTGTTGCAACCGTTGTCGCAGATGCCGGCGCCGCAATCCGATTTCGCGGAGCAGTTCTTCCCGGGGGTGGCTCCGCCGACACAGATCCCTAAGTTACCGGATGATCCACCGTCGCAGGTCGTTTTCCACGGGCAGGCTCCGCCGCCCGTTTCGCATGTGACTTTCGTTGGGTCGGTATCGCAGGCCAGACCGTTGTTCGCTCCGCCGACGCAGTTGGCGTGAACACACGCATGGTTCTGGCAGCTGGAGTTGAACGTGCAGGACTGAGTACTCTTTTCGCCACCCTGACACTGGCCGGGACACTCGGTCTCGCGTGCGCAATCTTCCCCCGGCCGATCGCCGGCCGAACACCGCTTGGCGAGCACGGGATTTCCCGCTGCGCCGGTGCCGGCCCAGCCGATCGCCGCCAGTGCCAGATCGGCGCCATCGCCGCTCCCGCTGCCGCAGGCCTTATCGCTGCCGCAACAGTCCTTCGAGATATCGGCCTGCAATTTTGTCAATGCTTTGGTGATCGCGGGCGCGGTCGTGACCGCCTCGGTCTGGCAGTCGGTATCGGCCGCCATCTTGCCCTTGCGTTTCTTGTCTTCACATTTCTGCAGCGCCTTCAGCTTGGCGCGCTCAAAGGTTGCCGATGATTTCGCCATGGTCTTCTTGCAGGTGAGGGCGTTGGCCGGCAGCGCGTGCGCAGGGCGCGCGCTCAGTCCCATCAGCAGTATGGCCGCCGCCACTGCGCCATACGTCCACCTTCGACGTCTTGAATTGTCGTGATACATTCCGCGTCTCCTTCCGTTGTGTTGTGCGTCACGCTTGGAACGTAACGCAGCGTTTGGGGGCCCGTCGCGCATCGCTGGCGTCCAACCTCTGATGCGCGGCGGGCGATCTCTTGGTTGATCGTCCCTCCGAATTCTCTCCGTCCACCTCCGCTCGCCTCATCATCTCTGCTTTGTCCGCACAGCGCGCTCGCGCTGCGATCGCAGTGGCTCCCTTCTCTGCGCCGTCCTGAGTTCGTGTAAACGTGCGCACCTTACCAGCGACACGTTACGTGCAAGTGTCGGCGCCGCGATGTTTGCGTGACGCGCACGGTTCGCTCGTGCGGTTGTGATCGCACCGACATCGCGGCGACATCTCAGAAGGTTCACCCGCGCGTAACCGCGCCGTAACTCACGCCGGGTATTTCCTGACGCGTGTTGTGGTCGGCACGCACGCCGCGCCGAGATGCTGGCGCGGTCACGACCCATCTCGAGGGGCGGCACTGTTTAGATGAGGATCATGTTGCGAAGATCGGCCGAGATCGTGTGCGTGCTCCTGATGGTCTGGGTCGCACTGCGCGCTCAGGTGTCGGCGCAATCCGGTGCACCGGACCAGGGCACCATTGCCGGCAAGGTGATCGACAAGTCGACCGGCGATCCAATCATCGAGGCGGGCATAGAAGTAACTAACACGGGCAAGCGCGTGCGCACGGACATCGATGGCAAGTACACGCTCAAGCTTCCGGCGGGGACATACGAACTGCGGGTCTTCGCACCGCTGTATCAAGGCACGCGGCTGCAGCGCGTGGTGGTGAGGGGAAACGACGTGACCCACGCCGACGCGGCGCTAGCGCCCGAGGGCCAGGCTGGCGTCGAGGTTGTCGAAGTCGTCGCCCAAGCCGACAAGGCGTCCGAGGTTACGCAGCTCGTCGAGCGCAAGAACGCGGCGGTGGTCAGTGACAACATCGGAGCGCAGACGATCACGAAGTCGCCCGACTCGAACGCCGGCGAAGTGGTCAAGCGGGTCCCCGCGGTAACGGTCCAGAACGACAAGTTCATTGTGGTGCGCGGTTTGGGCGAGCGTTACAGCAGCGCGCTGCTCAACGGCAGCCGCTTGCCGAGCACCGATCCGAACAAGCGTGTCGTGCCGCTCGACTTATTTCCGAGCGAGTTCATCGAGTCGCTATCGGTCGTCAAGACGTACACACCCAATCTGCCCGGCGATTTCTCCGGCGGCCTCGTCGACATCCGCTTGAAGGATTTTCCCGAGCAACTGACCGCCAATCTCGGGGTCTCCACCGGCGGCAACACCAATGCCGTGTTCCAAGAGTTCAACACCTATCACGGCAGCTCGCTCGACTACCTCGGGTTCGGGGCCGGCAATCGCGCGTTGCCCGGCGCGATCCCGAGTCAAAGCATCGGCACACCGCCACCGGCGCAGCAGCGCGCGTATGCGAGCGCATTCGAAAACGTGTGGAGTGTCGAACCGATGACCGCGCCGCCGAACTATCGCCTCACGGGTTCGGTCGGCAATACCTTCGGTCCGATGGGGGCGGCGCTCGGTGCGGTCTACTCGACCGAATACAACCGACACCCGGGCGAGTTCCAGCAGAACTTCACCACCAAAGGTTTGCCCGGCGAGCCGATCACGATTCTGCCGCTCGAAAACTTTACCTTCGATCGGGACACCTTCACGACTCGAATCGGCGCCGTTCTGTCTACGGGCTACAAGCTGACGCCCACTGACAAGCTGACGCTCAAGGGGCTGGTGGATCGCAGCACGAAGGATGAAGTCGACGACGGCCAGGGGAGTGATCGCAACAACCCCGATCAGCCACTGCACCAGTGGCAGCTACAAGAGATCGAAGAGCAACTGGGCTACGGGCAACTCGCCGGCACGCACCGGTGGTCGGTGGTGGACGTCGATTGGCGCTCGGCGCTGTCGCAGACGACTCAGGACCAACCCGACACGCGTTTCGTGACCTACAACTTGCCGACGTCATTGAACGGACTGACGGCGCCGCAGTTGGTTGCCGCCGGGGAAGGGCCGGAGTCGTTGGTGCGGCTGTACGGCAATCTCGACGAGTACCTCACCGATTCCGCGCTCGACTTCACCGTGCCGTTCAAAACCGGGTTGCCGTACACGGACGTCTGGTCGGGTCTACCGGCCAAGTTCAAGTTTGGCCCCGCCTACGCCTATCGTCATCGCAACTTCAGTCTCCGCCGTTTTCTCTACAATCGCGTGTCGACGGTGGGCGTCGATACCAGCGCGTCGCCGGAAGTCCAGCTCCAGCCCGCGAACATCCCGGAGAACTACAGCTTCAAAGAAGGGACGCGTAAGCAAGACTCCTTCGAGGCGAGTCAGGAGATCATCGGCGGGTATGGCATGTTCGATCTGCCGCTGGTTCCGGACCGCCTGCGACTCGTCGCCGGCGTGCGGGTGGAGTACTCATACATTTCCCTCAACACCGCGGACTTCATCGGCAACCCGGTCTCGCCAAAGATCAACGACACATCGCCGCTCCCGGGCATCAATCTGATTTACAGCCCGCGCGACGACATGAACTTCCGCTACGGCTACAGCCAGTCGGTGTCGCGGCCCGAGTTCCGCGAACTGACACCGACGATCTTTCCGGTGCCCAACGGCGCGCGTCCGGTGATCGGCAACCCCAACTTGCAGACCGCGAACATCACCAGCAACGACTGGCGCTGGGAATGGTTCTTTGCGCCGGCCGAGATCGTCTCGTTCAGCGTGTTTTACAAGCAGTTCACCAATCCGATCGAGCAAACGGTGATCGGCCTGCCCGGCGGTGAAGCGGATTCGTTCCGCAACGCCGACAACGCCGACTTGGTCGGTTTCGAGTTCGAAGGGCGGAAGAATCTTGGATTCGTATCGCCCTACTTGGCAAACGTAAACCTGTCGACCAACGTCGCCTACATCAGCTCCAGCGTTAACGTTGGCCCGCAGCAGGGCACGGAGGTGCAAACGTCCAGCAGCCGCTCGCTGCAAGGCCAAGCCGACTACGTGGTCAACTCGGCGCTCGAGTACGACCATCCGACGTGGGGCACCGCCCGTCTGTTGTACAACACCGTCGGCGCGAACATCGTGGCCGCCGGCGCCAATCGACTCCCGGATATCACCCAACAGCCGACCAACGTCCTCGATCTGGTGTTGATCACCAAGATCAATCCGTTTGGGACACCGCTCACCGCAAAGCTGAGCGCCGAGAACATGCTCGACGAGCAGGTCGTGCAGAGCCAAGGCAGCTTCGTCGCCAGCAGTTACACCACGGGCGTGAAATTCACCTTCGGGCTTTCGTATTCGTACTGATCAGGAGGATGAACCCATGACACGCATACTGTCACGTTGGTGGAGTGGCCCGTCGATCCTACTACTCACGATCACCTGCGCCGCTGCGGTGCGTGCGCAATGCACCGGGGATTGCGACGGCAGTGGCGCGGTTACGGTCGATGAGTTGGTTGTTGGCGTGAGCATCGCGCTGGGTACGGTCACGGTCGACCACTGCCCGTCCTTCGACAGCGACCACAGCAACAGTGTGACCGTGGATGAGTTGGTCGTCGCCGTTAACGCCGCGCTCAACACCTGTCCGAGTGGGACGACGCCAACGCCGTCACCGACGGTGACGCCGACGCCGATGGGACCGCGCTGCGGCGACCACATCGTCCAATTCGACCGAGGTGAGACGTGTGACGATGGCAATACGGTCGACGGCGACAATTGTCCGGCGACCTGCGTGATTCACACCTGCGCCTCGGCAGGTACCACGCTAGATCTCGACGTCAGCTTCACGCCGCCAGTCGGCGTGGATATCGCGGGCATCACCGTGTTCCTCCGCTATCCCGACGACCTCGTGCGCATTCCGGGGATGGCCAGCGACGCCGCCGTGCAGGATCGACTGTCGAACCTTCCCGACAATACCTTCGCCACGCCGAACGATCTCGACTATGCCCTGCGCCTGGTGATGTTGTCCCCCGACACGTCACCGATCCTGCCCGGGCTGCTGTTCTCGGTGCAGTTCGACGCCTGTCAGAGCGCGCGCGTTCCGACGGCGGCTGATTTCCGCTGTGTGGCCGAGGATGCCGCCAATACCGATCTCGATGCGGTAGCCGGTGTGACGTGTACGGTCGCGGTTCGTTGAGCATCGCAAAGCCGATTGCGCGAGGCTGATCGAATGACGCGTACCACCACCGTTCTGAGTGCGATGAGTCTCATCGTCGCATCGTTGATTGCAGGGTGCGGCGGCGACAAGAGCAGCACCAGCTCGTTCCCGCCGCCGCCGCGCTCGGTGCGTTACACGCCGAAGGCGACTTCGACGCGAGCCATCCGGACCAGCTCGCCAACCTACCCACCGTCGCGAACGCGAACGTTCACCCTGACGCCGACGATCACGAACACGCCCGAGCCAACGGCGTCGCCGACCGCGACGAGTTCGCCCACCGGAACATTCAGCGCCACCGCGATCCCTACGGCCAGCGCTAGTGCGACCGACACCTTCACCGCAACGTTACCGAGTACGGCGACGCCGATCGCCAGTTCCACGCCAAGCTCGTCCCCGAGTCACTCCTCAACGCCGACTGCGACCTTTACGGCCACCGAATCGGTTACCGCCTCTCCAACACCGACGGTCACATTGACGCCGACCGCATCGCTGACGGCCACGGCGACCGGTACTGCCACGATGACCCCGACAGATACGCAGACAACGACAGCGACCGCGACGCCGTCGGAAACACCGTCGGGGACGGTGACAAGTACGCGCACGGCTACGTCCACCGTCACGCAAACGAGCACGGCGATGTTCACCGCGACCGTGACGGAAACCACTACGGCGTCTCCAACCCCGTCGGTCACATCGACGCCGACCGCATCGGCGACCGCAACGAATAGCGCAACGCCGTCGGTCACGCCGACGCTGTCGTCATCACCGACCGCTACGGCAACCGCGACGATCACCAACACGCCGCTGCCGACCGGCACGCCATCGGCCACGAGTACGCAGACTGAAACCGGTACGCCGACGCAGACGCCGGAGGACACCGAAACCCCGACGGCGACGCCGACGCCGACCAGCACGCCGACGTCTGTAGCGACGTCGACCGCATCCACGGTCTGCGGCAACGGCTTCATCGAGAGCGGCGAGACCTGCACCACCTGCGCGTCCGACTGCGTCGTGCATGCGTGTACCGCGACCACGCCGCTGCGCACTTTTGCGGTGAGGTTCACGGCGCCGACAGGGCAGGACGTGTCGGGCATCACGGTGTTGGTCGGCTACCGCAGTGGCACCGTAAGTCTGCCCGGCAGCGGCAGCGCGAGTTCAGTCGGCAGCCGCGTAAAGAACAAGCCGTCGAACGCGATCTCAGCGGTCAACGACAGCGACTACGCGCTGCGGGTGGTGTTGTCGCGCTCCGCCGCAATTCCTCCGGGCCGACTGTTTACCATCGACTTCGATAGTTGTCAGGGCGCCGCAGCGCTGGCGGTGACCGACTTCGGTTGCACGGTCGAGGGTTGCGCCAATGTCTTCGGCGCCGTGCAAGGCTGCACCTGCACGGTCGGCACGCCCTAGCCGCGAATGTAGGCGCCTGAACATGGAGCTAGCTAGCATGAACGTGTTCCGCTCGATCGTGTTGCCGGCGATGGTCGTGCTGCTGATGGCGCTGGGGGCTTGCGGCGGGGGTGGCAGCAGTGGTGAGAGTCCGTTTGTTCTCTGCGGCAACGGCCATCTCGACCAGGGCGAAAAGTGCGACGACGGCAACACGCTCGACAGCGATGATTGCCTGAGCACTTGTGTGCTCGCCGTCTGTGGTGATGGGTTCGTCGATCTCAACAGCGAGGAATGTGACGGCGACGCTTTGCGCGGCCGCGACTGCTCGACCCTCGGCTATGCCGCGGGCAAGCTGATCTGCTCAGCGACGTGTCGATTCGACACCTCGCAGTGCGGGCCTGCGTTCACACCAACTCCCACAGTGCTCGCGACCGGCACTCCGACACCAACCGCAACCCCGACTCCGTTGACTCGTTGCGGCAACGGCGTGCTCGAGAGTGGCGAGACGTGTGATGCTTGTCCGGGCGACTGCTCGGTATCCGCATGCTCAGCAGTGGCTCCAGGCGTGACGGTTTCAGTGAGCTACGATTCGCCCGATGACAGTATTGCCGGGCTGACGGTGTTGGTCGGCTACCGCAGTAGCGTCGCCAACCTTCCGGGAAGCGGATCGATGGCCAGCGTAGCCGCGCGAGTGAAGAACAAACCCTCGAACGCGATCACCGCGGTCAACGATCTCGACTATGCACTGCGCGTCGTGCTGTCACGCGCGAATCCAATCCCGCTCGGCCGCATCTTCACGATCGACTTCGACGCGTGCGACACCGCGCCGCCACCAGCCGCGGTAGACTTTGGCTGTACGGTCGAAGGCTGCGCCAACCGCTTCGGACGAGTCGACGGGTGTACGTGTGTCGTCACGGTGGGAGGACAATGATGGACAGGCGCGGATGGATTGGGTGCGGTATCGCCACACTGCTCGTTGTTACTGCGGGCATCGCGTCCGCCATGTGCGGCAACGGGTTGCTCGACAACGGCGAGACCTGCGCGAATTGTCCCGCCGACTGCGCGGTCCAGCCGTGCGCGGCCACCACGGCGCGGCACACAGTGACGGTGAACGCGTCCGCACCGGAGGAGCAGCACGTCGCGGGGTTTACGATCGTGGTTGGCTACCGCGGTGCAGTGCTCAGTCTCCCCGGGCAGGGCGCCGATAGCTCCGTGCGCGAGCGCGTGAAGAACACGCCCACCGAGGCCATCGTGGCGGCGTATGATCGCGACTACGCGCTGCGCGTAGTGGTGTCGCGCAGCAGCGCGATTCCTTCGGGTCGGCTGTTGACGGTCGATTTCGACGGCTGTAGCGGCGCTGCCGCTCCAACGACGGCGGATGTTTCCTGCATGGTCGAGGGCTGCGCCAATCAATTCGGCGCGGTGGTGGATTGTACGTGCTCCATCACATTGCCGTGACGCCGGAAGGGGCCAGTGAAGACTATGAACGGCCGCACAGTCACAATCGCAATGACGATAGTCAGCATTACCGGAGGTGTCTGGCTCTTGCGCGGGCAGTCGACGAGCCCCACGCCGCCGCTTGCGG
Source organism: Deltaproteobacteria bacterium (assembly GCA_016178705.1). Taxonomy (NCBI): domain Bacteria; kingdom Pseudomonadati; phylum Myxococcota; class Myxococcia; species Deltaproteobacteria bacterium. The sequence goes on from JACOST010000015.1 coordinate 26,464, forward strand.
ACCTGCACGTCGCTGGGACCTCGCCGTCCAAGCAGCTACTCACGGCCGATCATCCCCGACCGCTCGACTTGCCCGCGAATCACAATGCCGCCATGGCGCATGGCGCGGCTGACGCGCATGAGCGGCCGGCCCCGGCAACTCACGAGCTCAGGCTGCTGCCGCCCGCGCCTGATGCGGTCGAGGCTGACCCGGAACTGCAAGCACTTGATCAGATCGCGTCGAGCGATCCCGATCCGATCGAGCGGGCCGCCGCGCTCAGCCGGCTGCACACCGTGACGACGCGGTCCGTGCTGCCGCTCTTGGTGCGGGCGTTCGCCGATGCGGACGCCGAGGTGCGGCGGACGGCACTCGAAGAGATCGCCTGGTCGGATGAAGAGGACATGATACGGGCGGCGCAATTGGCCGGCGTGATGACCGACCCCGATCCCGACGTGAGGATCGCGGCGCTGCGCATTCTCGGCGAGATCGAAGACCCCGACGCGGAGCCGATGATCCGCGATGCGTTGGCGGACCCCGATGACGATGTGCAAGCGCTCGCGGCGGATCTCTTGGACAACGATTCCTGAAACGAACACGTGATGCGTCGCGCGCCCAGCGCGGATGCGCTGGACCGCACGATCTTCATCGCGCCGTCACCGTGGCGCAACACCTCGGCTGATATCTTGCGTGCGCGTGCCGAGAGCTGAGGAGGAGTCCCCTTCTCCTCACCTCTCTCTCTGGGAGGAGCCCGCAGGGGCTCCTCCCCTTCCCAACTCCGCACGGCGGCCAGACAGGCGGCAACGTCAAGAGCCAACGAATGGTCTCAGTTCTTGAATATCTTCGCATCGCTCTCGTCGATTGAGCATGGCGCAAAACGGCTCGCCGAGATTGGCAGCGATCGCGGTCGTGATGGCGGTGGTGTCGGTTGTGGCGGTACGCCCGTCGACGCGATTCGCGCGGCCCGGGCATCACGGCGTAGCGGTCCACCACCGTGCATTGTCGGCCGAGCCCTCGGAGTCGCGCGACGACGACGCACAACCGCTCTCGCAAGTTCAAGCCCAGCCGGTGAGGAACTTGCGGTTCGTTCACGAAGGGCGGACCTCTTCTGACCGCATCCCCGCGTGGGGTCCGCAGCGCCTGGCGCTGACGCTCCATCGACTCAAATTGCCCCCGGCTCGAGACCAGTCCGATCCACCGCTGTAGTCCCACATCCTCTAGCCGGATCTCAGTTGCGGCCCGGCAGCCTCTACCCGCGGATGCTTCCCCCCCGAGGTGTCCGTGGGCGCCGGGCCGCATTTCCAATCACGCAAGACTACAGGAGCGGACTATGTTGCATGCAGTCATTCGTTCAGGTCGCGATGACGCCTTTCACTTCTTCGGCGAAGTGAGTGGCTACAATCTGCAAACGTTGCGCGATCACGTGCGCCAAACCGTGCGCGAGGATGGCCTCGTCCATTTGCGCGTGGAGATCGATCCGGCTGACCGTCCGACCTTCGATCGCTGTACCGAGAAATGGTTGTCCCATCTGACCGACGCCGGTGCCGTTGTCGAAGTGGAGGTCGTGCGGCGTCAGTAAGCGCGGCATTCGCCGCGCAGCAGCCGAGGTGGGAACCGGACACGCTGCGCGGCGATCACGCGTTGACCTTCGGCTATCTTGTCGATGGAGCGGTGCGTCGGATCGATGGTCGCTCCCGCGGGGTGTGCGCAGCGCTACGACGGTTCAATCGAGCTGCCGATGTACGCCGCCGTGATGGCGATGCAATTTGACATCGTCAGCGATGCGCCGTTAGGCTCGCCGCCACTGCCGATGGCGAAGCCGGAACAAGAGGCGCGTGAACGCATCGATGCACTACTGAGTGATGCAGGCTGGTGCGTGCAAGACGCGGCCAAGGTGAACTTGGCTGCGGGTCGTGGGGTTGCAGTGCGCGAGTTCCCCCTCGTGCGCGGTCATGGCTTCGCGGACTATCTTCTCTACGTCGATGGTAAAGCGGCCGGTGTGATCGAAGCGAAGAAGGAAGGCGAGACCCTCACCGGCGTCGAACTGCAAGCGACGAAGTACAGCGAGGGCGTACCGGCAACTGTGCCGGCGCACTTCCGGCCGTTGCCGTTTCTCTATCAGAGCACCGGCATCGAGACCCGCTTCACCAACGAGTTCGATCCTGATCCGCGTAGCCGACGAGTCTTCAGCTTCCACAAACCGGAAACTCACGCCGCGTGGCTTGCGATGGCTGCAGCCGACGCGCCTGCAACCGACCTCGCAGCGGAAGCTGGCACCGCCCGTAAACCACCGACGCTGCGTACACGGCTGCAGCGGCTGCCGCCGTTGATCACGACCGGCCTGTGGCCGGCGCAGATTCGCGCGGTGAACAATCTCGAACGCTCGCTCGCTGACGATCGGCCGCGCGCGGTCATTCAAATGGCCACGGGCAGCGGCAAGACGTTCACCGCGATCAGCTCGATCTATCGGTTGATAAAGTTCGCCGACGCGCGACGGGTGCTGTTCCTCGTCGATCGCGGCAACCTCGGACGTCAAGCGCTCAGGGAGTTCCAGTCGTACACCACGCCCGACGACGGCCGGAAGTTCACCGAGCTGTACAACGTGCAGCTCCTCACTTCGAACAAGCTCGATCCGGTGGCGCGGGTGGTCATCACCACCATCCAGCGGCTCTACTCGATGCTGCAAGGCAAGGATCTCGATCCCGAGTTGGAGGAGGCGTCGCAGTTCGATCAAGGCGCTGGGCTGATCCACGAGCCGGCGCCCGTCGGCTACAACCCCGCGATCCCGGTCGAGAGCTTCGACTTCGTCTTCACCGACGAGTGCCACCGTTCGATCTACAACCTGTGGCGGCAAGTGCTCGAATACTTCGACGCCTATCTCATCGGCATGACCGCGACGCCGTCGAAGCAGACGCTCGGGTTCTTCAACCAGAACCTGGTGATGGAGTACACGCACGAGCAAGCGGTGGCCGACGGCGTCAACGTCGGCTTTGACGTCTATCGCATCCGCACCCAGATCACCGAGCAGGGCTCGACGGTCGAGGCCGGGCTGTTCGTCGACAAGCGCGATCGCGAGAGCCGGCGTGTCCGTTGGGAGAAACTCGACGAGGATCTTCAGTACGACGCCGATGCGCTCGACCGCCGCGTCGTCTCCATCGATCAGATCCGCACCGTGATCCGCACCTTCAAAGCGAAGCTGTTGACCGAGATCTTTCCCGGTCGCACCGAAGTGCCGAAGACGTTGATCTACGCCAAGGACGACAGCCACGCCGACGATATCGTACAGATCGTGCGCGAGGAGTTTGGCAAGGGCAACGAGTTCGCGCAGAAGATCACCTACAAGACCGGCACCGCGCGCATCGTGACCAAAAAGGTCGGCCCAGACGGCCGCGAGGTCGAGGAGGTTACCTACAAGTCGAGCGGCGTGAAGCCGGAGGATCTCCTGCAGTCGTTCCGCAACAGCTACAACCCGCGCATCGTCGTCACCGTCGACATGATTGCGACCGGCACGGATATCCGGCCCCTCGAAGCGGTGATGTTCATGCGCGCGGTGCGCAGTCGCAACTTCTTCGAGCAGATGAAGGGTCGCGGCGTGCGCGTGATCAATCCGACCGATCTAATCGCAGTGACGCCCGACGCGCAGGCAAAGACCGGCTTCATGATCGTCGACTGCGTCGGCGTATGCGAACAGGAACTCACGGATTCGCGCCCGCTGGAACGCAATCCCACCGTGCCGCTGGAGAAACTCCTGCAAGCGGTGGCCTTCGGCAGTACTGACGCCGACATTCTGTCTTCACTCGCGGGACGCCTAGCGCGGCTCGATCTCCGTCTCGGTCCGCCCGAGCGCAAAGCATTGGCGGAAGCCGCCGGCGGACTGACGTTGAAGGATCTCACCGGTCGCCTCGTGCAGGCCATCGATCCGGATCAGCAGATTGAGGCCGCCCGCGCCGCTCTGACGCGGGAGGGTGAGGCTTCCGCCGAGCCGACCACGGAGCAAGTCACTCACGCTGCGGAGCAACTCATGCGCGAAGCCGTCGTGCCAATCGCAACGAATCCCGCGCTGCGGCAGCGATTGATCGCGCTCAAGCAGCAATTCGATCAGACCATCGATGCGCTCAGCAAGGACACGGTGATCGAAGCGGCGTTCTCCGCCGCAGCGAAGGAGAAGGCGAAGGGGCTGGTCGAGTCGTTCGAGCAATTCATCCGCGAGCACAAGGACGAGATCACCGCGCTGCAAGTGCTCTACAGTCAGCCCTACGCCAAGCGCCTGCGCTTCGCCGACATCAAGGCGCTGGCTGAAGTGATCCAAGCGCCGCCGCGGCAGTGGACGTCAGAGCGGTTGTGGAAGGCGTACGAGACGCTCGATCGCACGAAAGTCCGCGGTTCGGGCGGGCAGTTGCTGAGCGACATCGTGTCGCTGGTGCGCTTTGCGTTGCATCACGACAGCGCGCTGGTGCCGTACGCCGATCAAGTCGAAGAGCGATTCGAGAGCTGGCTGGCGCAGCAAGAGACGCACGGCCGCCGCTTCACCGACGAGCAGCGCCAGTGGCTGGAGTTGATCCGCGACCACATGGCCGGCAGCTTGCGGATAGAGATGGACGACTTCGATTTCACGCCGTTCGCCCAGCGCGGCGGCGCCGGGAAAGCGGTGCGGGTGTTCGGCGCGGAGCTGCGCGCGTTGCTCGATGAGTTGAACGAGGCGTTGGCGGCGTGACGCACAACCATCTTCCTGCCACGTGGATATGCGCTCGCCTCTGTGAGGTAGGTGAAATCATCACGGGCGGCACGCCAGCGACTTCGCGCGCAGAGTACTATGGCGGCTCAATCCCATTCATCAAACCACCTTCACTGAAAGACAGACCGATCATGGGCACTTCAGACTCGCTCACGCCAGTCGGGGCCACTCACGCCAGGATTGTTCCGCCCCACACGATACTTGTGTCGTGCATTGGAAACCTCGGGAGAACGGGGCTAACGACTCAAGAGACTGCATTCAATCAACAGATCAATGCCATCGTGCCCACCGCGGTCTTGGATCCGCGCTTTGGCTTCTATGCGTGTCAGCTGCTCCAGTCCGCTCTCGAGGGCGTGGCGTCAGCGACCACGATCTCTATCGTCAACAAGTCCAAGTTCTCGGAGCTTACAATTCCTCTCGCTCCTTTCCCCGAGCAGCACCGCATCGTCGCCGAGATCGAGAAGCACTTCACGCGGCTCGACGCGGCGGTGGCGGCGTTGGAGCGGACGCGGGCGAATCTGAAGCGCTACCGCGCCGCCGTGCTCAAGACCGCGTGCGAGGGACGCCTGGTGCCGACCGAAGCCGAACTCGCCCGCACCGAAGGCCGCGACTACGAGCCCGCCGACCAATTGCTCGCCCGCATCCTCAAAGAACGCCGCGCTCGCTGGGAAGCCGACCAACTCGCCAAGATGCAGGCGAAGCGCAAGACGGCGAAGGACGAGAAGTGGAAGACGAGGTACGACGAACCGCAGCTCCCGGATACCTCCGCGCTTCCGAATCTACCGGTAGGTTGGCGATGGGCAACTCTCCCGCAACTCGGCGAATTGAATCGCGGCAAGTCCAAACATCGCCCGAGGGACGATCCGCGATTGCTCGGCGGGCCGTATCCGTTCATTCAGACCGGCGAGGTGAAGCACTCGGGAGGTTTCATCCGAAGCCACAGCCAAACATACAGCGAGTTCGGACTGGCCCAGAGTCGGCTATGGCCTGCGGGCACGCTCTGCGTCACCATCGCGGCAAATATCGCTGATACCGGAATCCTCACGTACGAGGCGTGCTTTCCCGATAGCGTTGTAGGCTTCGTGTTCACCGGCGACCACGTCGTCGTCCGATACATCGAGCGCTTTTTCAGGACCATCCGCGAACGGTTGACTCACTTCGCGCCCGCCACCGCACAAAAGAACATCAACCTCGAGGTCTTGTCGGATGTCGCAATCGCACTTCCGCCCCTCGCGGAACAAAACCGCATCGTCGCCGAGGTCGAGCGCCGGCTCTCCGCGATCGACGAACTCGATGCCGTCGTCGACGCCAACCTGAAGCGCGCCGAGCGGCTGCGCCAATCGATCCTCAAGCGCGCCTTCGAAGGCAAGCTCGTCCCGCAAGACCCCAACGACGAGCCCGCCAGCGTGCTACTGGAGCGGATTCGGGCGGAGCGGGTCGCAACGCCCACTGCGCCGCGCCATCAGACCAGTAGATCTCCTCGACGACGGCGCGCCCAATCAACAACGGGAGCCACGGCGACCGAGTCGTGATGCGTCCCGCTTGCGCACCGACAGATCTTCGCTGTATCTTCGTTACCGAATGGACCCGCAATGAGTGACCGAAGCGCGATCGAATGGACGGACGCAACGTGGAACCCCGTTCGCGGCTGCGTGAAGGTCAGCCCCGGATGCAAGCACTGCTACGCGGAGACGTTTGCCGAGCGCTTTCGTGGTGTGCCCGGGCATCCGTTCGAGCAGGGATTTGATCTCCGCCTCGTCCCCGAGAAGCTCGACGCCCCGCTGCGCTGGCGCACTCCACGGCGAATCTTCGTGAACTCGATGAGCGATCTGTTCCAGGACGGTGTGCCCGAAGAGTACATCGCTGAGGTTGGCCGGATTATGCAAGCGGCGAACTGGCACACGTACCAAGTCCTGACCAAGCGTCACGACCGCATGCGCAAACTCCTGCGCGGATCGCTCGCCTGGCTCGCCCCGTTGCAGCATGTGTGGCTCGGCGTCAGCGTCGAGAACCGGCGCCACGGGCTGCCCCGCATCGACGCGTTGCGTAAGACGCCGGCATCGGTTCGGTTCCTGTCGATCGAGCCACTCTTGGAAGACTTGGGTCCAATAGATCTTGGAGGCATCAACTGGGTGATCGTCGGCGGTGAGAGCGGACCACGAGCCCGTCCGATGAAAGAGAATTGGGTTCTGTCAATCCGAGACCAATGCCGGGGGGCAGGGGTGCCGTTCTTCTTCAAGCAATGGGGCGGAGTGCAGAAGTCGCGAAATGGGAGAGAGTTGCACGGTCGCACATGGAATGAGTTACCTGCCACACTAGGCTTCGAGTCGTGACCGAGACGAGTCGGCCAGCTATGCAGATGCCACCTGAGTACCGCGGCCGGGAACACACCTGGCTGAAGCATCGAGTCCTGCAGCTCTATCTGGAGGCTTGGGCCCACAAGCTCGGCTCCGTTGCACGTCGGGGCACGGCACGCCTCTGGTACGTTGACTGCTTCGCGGGACCCTGGCACGCGCAGAGCGACGATCTTCGCGACACCTCGATCCACATCGGCCTGGAGGCCCTTCAATCGGCGGCGAGAACGTGGGCGAAGGCCGGAGCCAAGATTGAGTTAGGGGCAATCTTCGTTGAAGAGAACGACGATGCGTTTGTAGAGCTTCAGCGCTTTGTGCATGAGCGTGCTGGCGGTGTTGCGGCGCACCCGTTGCATGGTTCATTCGGCAGCCAACTGAGCGAAATAAAGCGTTGCATTGGATCAGATGCGGCGTTTCTCTTTGTCGACCCGACCGGCTGGAAGGGTGCTGCAATGGAGTTCATAGCTCCGCTGGCACACCAGCCTCGCCGCGATGTGCTTGTCAACGTGATGTTCAACGACGTTAACCGATTCCGGAACGCGCCGCAGGACTTCATCAGGGCGCAGATGCGCGAGTTCTTCGGACTGGTGGACGCAGACATTCCGCCTGGTCTCGATGAGGAGCAGCTCATGAGCCTCTATCGTAAGCGACTCAAGGGAGCGTGCAGTCTTCGGTTTGCCGCCGACTTGGTTGTTCCGCACCCGTTTCAAGAGCGCACCAAGTTCCGACTCGTCGTCGGTGGCCACCACGAAGAAGTCATTCGGCTTTTCCGCGACGTGGAGCGGCGAGTAGTTGGACAGGAGGCATCCGTCGTCCGTGTCGGGGCAAAGGAGCGGAAGCAGTTCGAACGCACACACCAGCCGCTGTTGTTCGCGCCCCAAGCTCCCGACACTGATCAAAGCTACAAGGCTCTGCGCCTAGAAGGCCTTCAGGAGGTAGAGTTGTTTGTGCCCGAGTTCGTTCGGTCGCAGGGTTCGGTCTCGTATCGAAAACTGTGGCCTCCCGTTTTGGAAGCCTGCCACATCACGGAATCGGATTTGAAGAAGCGTCTTTGGGACATGGATCGGGAAGGACGGATCGTGCTAACCAACGTTGGATCGAACGATCGCTCCGTGAAGGAGCACCACCGGATCATGCTGCCCGGTGAACCGCAGCCGGTGTTGCGCTGAGCCGCGGAGCGAAGTGAAGTGAGCAACCACTCCCAACAGATCGTCCAGAAACTGTGGAGCTACTGCAACGTCCTGCGCGACGATGGGCTGTCGTACGGCGACTACGTCGAGCAGCTCACGTGTTTGCTGTTCCTCAAGATGATGCACGAGCGGACGCTGGAGCCGTGGAATCAGCCATCGCCGATTCCGGCCAGCTTCGACTGGCCGAGCCTGCTCGCGAAAGATGGTGACGCGCTCGAGGCGCACTACCGCCACGTGCTCGAATCGCTCGGCAAGAGCAAGGGCATGCTCGGCATCATCTTTCGTAAGGCGCAGAACAAAATCCAAGATCCAGCTAAGCTCCGAAAGCTCATCGCGGATCTGATCGATCGCGAGCAGTGGACTTCGCTCGAAGCCGACGTGAAGGGCGACGCCTACGAAGGATTGCTGGAGAAGAACGCGCAAGACATCAAGGGCGGCGCCGGACAGTACTTCACGCCGCGTCCGCTGATCGCCGCGATCGTCGAAGTGGTGCGGCCGAAGCCGGGCGAGACGGTCTGCGATCCCGCCTGTGGCACCGGCGGCTTCCTGCTCGCCGCGCACGACTACATCGCCAAGCACTCGCCGAATCTCGACAAGGATCAGAAGCGCCACCTGAAACTCGAAGCGCTGCACGGTGTCGAGATCGTCGACAACGTCACCCGCTTGTGCGCGATGAATTTGTTCCTGCACGGTGTCGGTCCGAGTGGGGACGAAACGCTACCGCCCGTCCGCACTGACGACAGTCTGCGCGCCGATCCAGGCAATCGCTTCGAAGTCGTGCTCACCAACCCGCCGTTCGGCAAGAAGTCGAGCGTGCTGGTCGTCAACGAGGAAGGTGACGAGGAGCGCCAGGCGCTCACCGTCGTGCGCGACGACTTCTGGACCTCGACGACGAACAAGCAGCTCAACTTCGTTCAGCACGTGAAGACGCTACTCAAGATCAACGGCCGCGCCGCGGTCGTCGTGCCCGACAATGTCCTGTTCGAAGGCGGCGCCGGCGAAACCGTGCGGCGCAAGTTGCTGCAAGAGTGCGACGTACACACGCTGCTGCGATTGCCGACGGGCATCTTCTACGCGCAAGGCGTGAAGGCGAACGTGCTGTTCTTCGACCGCAAGCCCGCGAGCCCCGACGCGTGGACGAAGAAACTTTGGATCTACGATCTGCGCACCAATCAACACTTCACGTTGAAGACCAACCCGCTCAAGCGCGCCGACCTCGACGAGTTCGTGGCGTGCTATCGGCCGGAGAATCGCCACGACCGTACGCCGACATGGTCTAAGGAGAATCCCACCGGCCACTGGCGCGCGTTCGCCTACGACGAGCTGTTGCAACGCGACAAGGTCAGCCTCGACATCTTCTGGCTGAAGGACGAAAGCCTCGAAAGCTCCGACAACCTACCCAATCCCGATGTCATCGCCGCCGACATCGCCGAAGATCTGCGCGCCGCGTTGGAGCAGTTCGAGACGATCCAAGGCGAGATTTCACGTGGCTAGCGAACGCGTCGGATCGCCCAATCAAGGACGGTGAGCGCTGCCAGCGTTGCGGCCCTCAATTTCTTTCACCGGAGCTTTCCGCTAAGGTGCCGCGCCAATGGCGCGGACACCGGTAATTCGATCCAAGCGTGCACGGGGGCAGCACGCTAAGGCCGGACACAAGGCATGGCTCGGGCGCATGAGCGAGCCGACCGATCGGCTCGTCGATGCGTTTACGACCTCATTGGCGGTCGATCAGCGGCTGTTTCCGCAAGACATCGCCGGCAGCATTGCGCATTGTCGCATGCTCGGGCGCCAGCGCATCATTCCGGTGGCCGAGGCGCGCCGGATCGTTGCGGCGCTCGAACAGATATTTGAAGAACTGCGACGCGGTCGCTTCCGTTTCGCCCCCACCGACGAAGACATCCACATGGCCATCGAGCGGCGCTTGATCGAAAAGATCGGCGCGGTTGGCGGCAAGCTGCACACCGCTCGCAGCCGCAACGATCAGGTGGCCACCGATTTCCGCCTCTACCTGAAGGAAGCCATCGCGATCCTCGATCAGTTGCTCGGCGCACTGCAAGCGGCGCTGCGCGACTTGGCGCGGCGTCACCGCGATGTGATCATGCCCGGCTACACCCATTTGCAGCCGGCGCAACCGGTGCTGTTTGCGCATCATCTGATAGCCTACATCGAGATGCTGCGGCGCGATCGCGAACGGTTCGCCGCCTGCCGCGTCCACGTCGACGTACTGCCGCTGGGCTCGGGTGCGCTCGCGGGCACGACGTTTCCGATCGATCGGACGTTCGTCGCCAAGGAGCTAGGTTTCCGCGCGATCAGCGCCAATAGTCTCGACGCAGTGAGCGACCGCGACTTCGCGGTCGAGTTCCTCGCCGCCGCCGCCACGCTCGGCATGCACTTGAGCCGGTTCGCGGAAGAGATCGTGCTCTGGTCGGCGCAAGAATTTCGTTTCATCGAGTTGCCCGACAGCTTTGCCACCGGCAGCTCGATGATGCCGCAGAAGAAGAATCCCGACGTTGCCGAATTGATCCGCGGCAAGACCGGCCGCCTGTACGGCAACCTGATGGCGCTGCTGACGGTGCTGAAGGGGTTGCCGCTTTCGTACAATCGTGACCTGCAGGAAGACAAAACGATCGTGTTCGACAGTTTCGACACGATTCACGACAGCCTCGAAGTGCTGACGGCGATGGTGCCGCGGCTGCGCGTGAATGCCGATCGCATGCGCGCCGCAGCCAACGCCGGCTTTATCTTGGCGACCGAGTTGGCCGACTACCTGGCGACCAAAGGTGTGCCGTTTCGGCAAGCGCACGGCATCGTCGGCGCAGTGGTGCGCGATTGTATCGAGCGCGGCGCGACGCTGGATCAGCTCACCCTGGCTGAGCTGCGCCGCTTCTCGCCGCACTTCGATCGCGATGTGCGGCGCTGGCTGACGTTGGAGGCGGCGGTGAATCGGCGGCGCGCGCCGGGTGGAACGTCATCGCGCAACGTGCGCCGGGCGCTGCGAGAACGGTAGTGGTGCAAGACGCTGAGGACACCGGCAAGATGCCGGTGCCACTGATGCCGCGGGCTGCTCGAGTGTGCGCGGCGGTGGTCGTTGCCGCGCTCGGAGTGATCGCGTGTGGCCGCCGAACGTTTCCCAAACCGCCCGAATTGGTCGCGCCGCAAGCGATCACGGATCTGCGCGCTGAGAATCAGCGCGATGGCGTGCTGTTGGTGTGGGGTCGTCCGGCGAAGCACGTCGACGGCGCGGTGCTGCTCGATCTCGGCAGCTTCATCGTCGAGCGCGCACCGGGCGACGGTTCCGCGGGGTTCCAGCCGCTGACCACGATCGAACTCAACGACCGCGAGCGCTTTCGCCAAACCAAAAGCTTCCGCTATCTCGACTCCGAGCCGCAGGTCGGCCGCAGCTACCTCTATCGCGTGGTGGCGATGACCGACGATGGCTACAAGAGTGAGCCCTCGAACGCCGTGGCGCTGACGCGTGAAATCCCGGCCGTGCCGCCGCCCCCGCACGCTCGTGGGAAATCGGCGCCCGCGCCGGCGCGCTAGAAATTGACCCGCTGAATCCGCGCGTGGTACTGCTCTCGCGCAAGTAGCTCCTCTATGGACACCCTCCGTTTCACCAAGATGCATGGACTCGGCAACGACTATGTGTACGTCGATGCGTTCGCGCAGTCAGTGCGCGATCCGGCGGCGCTGGCGCGCCGCGTCAGCCCGCGGCACACGGGGATCGGTTCGGACGGTCTCATCCTCATTTGTCCGTCGAGTGCCGCCGACTGTCGCATGGAGATGTACAACGCCGACGGCAGTCGCGGGCAGATGTGCGGCAACGGCATCCGCTGCGTCGGCAAGTACGCCTACGACCACGGTCTCGCGCGCCGCAATCCGATGCGGATCGAAACCGACGCCGGGATCAAGGAGCTGCAACTCGAACTGCATGGTGATCGCGTGGCCAGCGTCACGGTCGATATGGGTGAGCCGATTCTCGATGGGCCGCTGATTCCAGTGGCCGCCGAAGGCAGAGTGATCGACGCGCCGCTGACGGTTGACGGGAAGGCGTGGCGGATCACCTGCGTATCGATGGGCAATCCGCACTGCGTGGTATTCGTCGATGACGTTGCGCCGCTGGCGCTCGCGTCGCTTGGCCCGCAGTTCGAAGGCCACGCGTTTTTCCCGAAGCGGGTCAACACCGAGTTCATTCAAGTAGTCAGCTCGCGCGAGTTGCGCATGCGAGTGTGGGAGCGCGGCTCGGGCGAAACCGAAGCGTGCGGCACCGGCGCGTGCGCGTCGGTGGTGGCGGCGGTGCTGAACGGGAAATGCGAACGCCGCGCCACAGTTCGGCTGCGCGGCGGCAATCTCGCCATCGAGTGGCGCGCAAGCGACGGGCACGTCATGATGACGGGGCCGGCGACGGAAGTTTTCAGCGGGCAATTGGAGGTAGAGTAATGGCAGCGCCGCGATTCAGTGGAACCATGACGGCGCTCGTGACGCCGTTTCGTGATGGGCAGATCGATGCCGACGCGTTGGCACACCTGGTGGACATACAAATCGCCGCCGGTATCAGCGCGCTGGTTCCGTGCGGGAGCACCGGCGAGTCGGCAACCTTGTCGCATGCCGAGCACACCGAGGTTGTGCGGCTGGTGGTGAAGTTTGCGAAGGGACGGGTGCCGGTGATCGCCGGCACCGGATCGAACTCGACGAGCGAAGCGATTGCGTTGACTAAGGCTGCCAAAGAGGCCGGGGCCACCGCGGCGCTCTTGATCTCGCCCTACTACAACAGGCCGACGCAGGACGGGATCTACCAGCACTACCGCGCGATCGCCGAGGCCACGCGCTTTCCTCTGATCCCGTACAACATTCCCGCGCGCACCGGTTCGAAGATCGAGGCGGCCACGCTGGCCCGGTTGGCCGACCTCGACGAGGTCATTGGCGTGAAGGAATCGACCGGTTCGCTCGACGAAGTGCAGGAAGTCGCGCGGCTGTGCGGCGACAAGCTGGAGATCTATTCGGGCGACGACAGTCTCACGCTGCCGGTCATGGCGGTCGGCGGGTGCGGGGTGATCTCGGTGGTGTCGAACGCGTTGCCGAAGGAATCGGTGGCGATGACCAGCGCGATGCTAGCCGGCGATCTGCCGCGCGCACGCGCGTTGCACTTCAAACTCTTTCCGGCGATTCGCGCCCTGTTTCTCGAAACGAATCCGATTCCGATCAAAGCCGCGCTGGCGATGATGGGCCTGTGCCGCGACGAACTGCGCTTGCCGTTGCTGCCGATGACTGACGGCCCGCGCGCGAAACTGCGCGCCGCGTTGCAGGCGATTGGAGCGCTCTGATCATGGCGGTTGGCATCATCGTGTGTGGCGCGGCCGGCCGGATGGGGCGGACGCTGATCAACTTGGTGACGCAGTCGAGTGACCTGATGCTGGTCGGCGCGGTGGAAGCCGCGGGCTTGGCATCGGTGGGTCGCGACGCCGGGGAGAGCGCCGGGCTCGGGACGCTGCACGTGCCGATCGTTGACAGCTTGGAGAAGGTCATTCGACCTGATGCGGTCACACTCGACTTCACCAACGCGGCGGCGGCGGTGGCGCACTTGCGGACGGCGGTGAAGCACGCGGCGCCGATCGTCATCGGCTCGACCGGCTACACGCAGCCGGAGCAAGCCGAGATCGATCGCCTCGCGCCGCAGACGCGCGCGGTCGTTGCGCCGAACATGAGCGTAGGCATCAACGTGCTCCTCCAACTCGTGCGCCTGGCGGCACGGACGCTCGGTCCCGATTTCGATCCCGAGATCGTCGAGATCCATCACAAGACGAAGATCGATGCGCCGAGCGGCACCGCGCTTCAGCTCGGCCGCGCGGTGGCGTCAGCGCTCGGACGCGATTTCGAGAAATCGGCCGTCTTCGGGCGGCAGGGGATCATCGGCCAACGCAACCCAAATGAGATCGGCATGATCACGTTGCGCGGTGGCGACGCGATCGGCGATCACACGGTGGTCTTCGCCGGGCTCGGCGAGCGGCTCGAACTCACGCACCGCGCTCAAAGTCGCGATTGCCTTGCGCGCGGCGCGTTGCGCGCGGCGACGTGGCTGATCGATCAACCAGTAGGCCGGTACAGCATGGCGGACGTACTCGGATTGTAGATTGCGGATTGTTCGGAGGAGAATTTCCAATCCTCAATCCGCAATCCGAATTCCGCAATCAGGCCATTGCTGTTCGGATTCGCTCCATCGCCTCGATGAGGCGGTCGTCTGACACGGTCAGTGAGAAGCGCACGAAGCCTTCGCCGAACTGGCCGTAGGCGGGTCCGGAGGCGACGACCACGCGCGCCTTTTCGAACAACAGCGTGGTGAATTCGAGGCTGGTCATCCCCTTCGGTACGGGTACCCATAGATAGAAGGTCCCGCGCGCCGGGGTGTAGTCGATGCCGATCGCCTTCAGCGTATCGAGGACCAGAGCACGTCGCTTGGCGTAGAGGCCGAGCATGTGACCGATGTTCTCGCCGCAGTGCTCGAGCGCGGCGATGCCGGCGTACTGGACCGCATTGAAGACCCCCGAGTCGGTATTCTCCTTCACCTGCGAGATCGCCGCGATCAGGTCTCTGTTGCCGACCGCCATGCCGAGTCGCCAGCCGGTCATGTTGAACGGCTTCGACAGCGAGTTGAGTTCCACGCCGACATCCTTCGCACCGTCGACCGAGAGGAAGCTCAACGGCTTCTCGCCATCGAAGACGATTTCGATGTACGGGTTGTCGTAGCAGACAGCGATGTCGTACTGGCGGGCGAACGCCACCAGATCGCGCAAGAACGCCGGGGTGGCCACCGCGCCGGTGGGATTGTTGGGATAGCAGACGAACATCGCCGTGGCCTTGTGCGCGACCTCGGTCGGAACATCGGCAAGCACCGGCAAGTAGCCGTGCTCGGGACGAATTGGGATGCTCACCGGCTCGCCGCCGCCAATCAGGATGCTAGCGCGGTACGCCGGATAGCCCGGGTCGGTCAT
The DNA here is from genome assembly GCA_016178705.1 of Deltaproteobacteria bacterium. NCBI lineage: Bacteria > Pseudomonadati > Myxococcota > Myxococcia > Deltaproteobacteria bacterium. Next base: position 41,708 of record JACOST010000015.1, read on the forward strand.
CAGCACCGTCTCGCCCGGATTGACCCGCGCGAGGACGAAGTGGTGGCAGCCTTCCTTCGAACCGATCAGACCCAGTACCTCGGTAGCTGGATCGACGGTGACGCCGTAGCGCTGCGCGTACCAGGTCGCGACCGCTTGGCGGAACGCCAGCATGCCCTTCTCTTCGTCGGTCGGGTAGCGGTGGTTGGCTGGGTCGGCCCCGGCGCGGGCCAGTTCCTTCACGACCGCGTCGGGAGTGGGCTCGACCGGGTCGCCGATCGCGAGGCTGATGACGTCGATGCCGGCTGCGCGTGCCTGGCCGATTTTCTTGCGTAGCTCCATGAACGGATAGGGAGGGATCAGCTTCAAACGGTCGGCGGAACGCATCGGGGGAACACTCCTTTGTCGGTCGCGTGGGCAGCGACTACCATCGGGTGCGTGGCAGGGCAACACCCGCTGCCGGGCCGGCGATCAACAGTTGTAAACCCCGGTCGAAGGCGCTATGAGCGCATCTGTCACGCTCGCTGCGTGATATGTGGTGCCGTAAGTTGCGGACGGGGGCGTCGCCAGCAGATCAGGCGCTCACCGCGGGGAAGGGGAGGTTCGAACGGCGCTATGCCCCATCGGGCATTCATCGGGATCGGGTCCAACCTCGGGGACCGCAAAGCCAATCACATCGACGCGTGGGATCGGATCGGCAAGCTGCCGGCTACGCGCATCGTCAAAGCGTCCTCTCTTTACGAGAGTGAACCACACGGCGACGCCAAGACTTGGTTCGTCAACGCGGTCATCGAAATCGAGACCGAATCGTCCGCGGACGAGTTGCTCAAGCGGCTCAAAGTCATCGAGAAGGTGATGGGGCGCAAGCGGGTGAAGGGCAAGCGCTGGGGCTCGCGCGTCATCGATCTCGACATCCTGATGTTCGACAACGAGGTCGTCAACAAGCGCACGTTGCGCATCCCGCACAAGGAGCTACCGAATCGGCGCTTCGTGCTGGTGCCGATGTGCGAACTGGCTCCGCAGATGGTGCATCCCGCCCTCAGCGCGACGATCTCCGAGCTGCTATCCGCGAGCAAGGACAAGAAAAAAGTTCACCTGATGCCGCGTTCCTGAGCGGCGCTGCTTTCGAGCCCGGGAAGCGTTTGCTAAACGTTGATCAGGAGAGACACCATGAAGCTGTTCATCGATACCGCCGATGTCAATGAGATCCGCGAGGCCGCGAGCTGGGGCATTCTCGACGGGGTGACGACCAATCCCTCGCTGGTGGCCAAGACCGGACGCGACTTCGAGTCGGTGATCAAGGAGATCTGCGCCATCGTCGACGGGCCGATCAACGCCGAGGTGGTTAGTACCGAAGCTCCGGGTATGGTCGAGGAAGGCGAGCGGCTCGCGCGCGTGCACCGCAACATCTACGTCAAGGTGCCGATGACGGTCGAAGGCCTCAAGGCGACCAAGATGCTGAGCGACCGCGGCATCCGGGTGAACGTGACGTTGATCTTTTCGCCCGCGCAGGCGTTGCTGGCGAGCAAGGCTGGGGCGCGGTTCCTCAGCCCGTTCGTCGGTCGGCTCGACGACGTCGGCCACGACGGCATGGCGATGGTCGCGCAGATCGTGCAGATCCTCCACAACTACGAGTTCCCCGCCGAAGTGCTCGTCGCCAGCGTGCGCACACCCGAGCACGTGATCCGCAGCGCCGAGATGGGTGCGCACATCGCGACCTGTCCGTTCTCTGTGCTGCAACAGCTCGTCAAGCATCCACTAACCGACTCGGGATTGGAGCGCTTCCTAGCCGATTGGAAGAAGGTTCCGCAACGCGCCTGATCCTTCGTTGACGTGTGGCGCTGGCAACCTTCGCGGGCGCGTGCCCTGGGGTCTGAGCGTCAATTGTTGCCGAGCAATTCCACCAACGCTGTAACGTCGGCGGCGGAGATCCGGCCATCGTGGTTGACGTCGGCTGCCGGCGTTGCCGGGCTGCCTCCGAAGATCATGACGAACAAAACGTCGAGATCGGCCTGATCGATCACTCCGTCGCCGTTGACGTCGCCGGGGATCGGCTCCGGGGTTTTTGTTGCCACTGCTGTCATAGTGGCGGTGAGCGTTGGCATCGGTGACGCGGAAGGTGTCGCTGTTGGAATCAATGTGACGGTCGCACTCGGCGCAGCTGTTACCGACGGGGTTGTGGTTGCTGTCTCGCTCGGTGTCGGGGTGTTGGTCACCGTTGCCGTACTCGTGGCCGTCGTGGTTGGCTGCGTCGGCGTGATGGTTGGCGTTAGCGTGATGGTTGGCGTGCTGGTGCGTGTACCGGTTCGGGTGACCGTCGGGGTCTTGGTGGCGGTTTGAGTGATCGTCGGCGTATGCGTGCGGGTTGGGGTCGGGGTGCGCGTTGGGGTCGGCTGAGTCGGCGTAACCGTCGGCGTATTGGTGATCGTGGGCGTCGGTGTAATCGTCGGCGTGTCGGTGGGCGTGGCTGTCGGCGTGATCGTGGGCGTGTCGGTCTCGGTCCCGGACGCGGTCGCCGTCGGCGTCTCGGTGGCTGTGGTTGGTGTCGCGGTGGGTGTGGCCGTACGCGTTCGGGTTGCAGTTCGAGTCTTGGTGACCGTCGGTGTGGAGGATGGGGTGCGAGTTGACGTCGCGGTGCCCGTGCCGGTCGACGTCGGCGACGCTGTCCGCGTCTTCGTCGGCGTCAGCGTCACGGTGCCGGTTCGCGTGGCGGTTGGCTGCGTCGGTGTTGAGGTCGCCGTCGGCATGGTGGCCGTGACTGTCGGCGTGGGTCCGGTCGGCGTGATGCTCGGCGTTTGGGTGATCGACGGAGTGAGGGTGATGGTTGGCCGATGCGTGTTGGTCGGGGATGACGTTACCGTCGGGCGTAACGTCTTCGTCGGCGTTCCGGTCTCCGTTGGGGTCAGCGTCGGGCGCGGTGTCCGCGTGATTGACGGTGTCCGTGTGATGGTCGGTGTGCGCGTCGGCGTTGGGGTGAAGGTCGCGCTTGGGCTGCGGATCGGCGAGGGCGTCTTGGTGAGCGTCGGTGTCCGCGTGAACGTGGCGGTTGGGAGCGGGCCATTGGCGGTGTTCCACAACTCGGCGATCACCGTGTCGCCGACGGTCAACTCATCGATCAAGGGGATGGCCAGCGCGAGGGCAGCACCGTCGGTGCCGCTCGCGGGGTCCGCGGCGAGCGCGGCGCAGTCGAACGGGAAACCGGTCGAAGCCGGGTCGCACGGCGCATCGCCGCACGACGACCCGAGGGCGATTGCCGAGCCTTCGCTGTCGCTCTGATCCACGATCGCCAACGAAGCCAGGCCGGTGGTGACCGGAATGATGCGCGCCACACCGTGGTCCGGATCATCCGCGGTGCACGGAACGCCGTCGGCCCCCTTCGCTGGATTAGCTGTGGAGGTCTCGCACCCATCTTCCGTTGGGGCGATGGCGGTGATGACCGAGACCGCCAAGCTCATGCGCAGGAACGCCGACCCCGGCGGCCCGTTGCCGGCCGCGATCAGATGGAGCGGCCCGTTGCACACGCCGTCGTGCAGAGAATTGCGATTGCACGCCGGCGGATTCGCCGAGTCTTCTAAACACGCATGGCTGTCGGTTGCGGCGTCCGCTGCTGCGCACTCCGGATCGACATCGGTTGTGTTGTGATCGAGCGCCATGGCTGCGTTGATCTGCCCCAAACCACTGCAGCCGATGACTCCGGCGCCGATGTTGCCGGGACCAAACAGGTCGCTGCGGACGCTCGGGCGCATACACACGCATACTGGACCGATTTGGATCGGTGCGAGGTTGACGCCGTCGGCTCTTATCACCAGCGGCATGATCCCGTCGGTGCCTGGGTTGCCCGTCGTGAGGGCGATGGTGCCACTCACTCCGGGCTGACTGTCGGAGAAGAATGCGTGAATCGGAGTCTGCAATCGTACCGCGCTACGTTGCGGCGAGAAGGAGAACACCCGGGTTGTCTCGATCGTGCAGTTGGCGGCGCAGCCATCACCACCGACCGTGTTATGGTCGTCGCACTCTTCGGTGGCGGCCTTCTTGCCGTCGCCACAAACGGCTGGGGTGGGAGAGGGCGTCTGGCTGGCGACCGGCGCCGCCCAAATTGAAAGCGCGAGCAGCCCCAACCCGAAGTAGGTAGACCGCCGCGTGCGCGGCCAGATCAGCCCCCAGAGCCGCGGCAGACTCGTTGTCGATCTCGGCATCATTTGCGCCACCTTCGCGCGACCTCAACCCCTCCGCACGAAGGACGCCGTCGTTTAGCACACCTACCCGGCGAGAATGAAGCGACTACTGTCCGTAGTGTCGAGCCATCGACGGACGACGAGCGGTTGGCGCTCAGGGAGTGCCCGGAGCCGCCGCCGGCTCCTTTGTTCAGGCCGCGCCGTTGCGGAACGGATTCTGCACGATTGAGAGGCATGATTGTTCGATTGCTGCCGCTGCCGGTCATCCTTGCGCTGTCCGCGCTGCTGGCGCTGCTCGTGTCAGTGCCTTCCTTCCACTAGTCGATCGATTTGCGCGCACGCAGTTTCGACGCGCGGTACCGCTTCACGCATGACCCGCTGTAGCGCTTGCCATGGCAGCGCGTGCGCTGAGCGCTTTGCGCTTGTCGAGCGCTAGGTTTCTACCGCTGACACATCGCGCCGTAGATCGCTGGAGCTAGAGCGATGCGAGGCATGCATCGTGCTGTTGCTCATGCCGCATGACGACCTCCCTGCGTTTCCGATTCCGCTTCCTCACCGCTGCATTCCTCGTCTTCATCTCCACTCGCGTGTTGGCCGCCGAGTACTTCGTCGCGCCGACCGGCGACGACGCGAATGCCGGGGCGGACGCCACCCCCTGGCGCACGGTTTCCCACGCAGCCAATCAGGTACAAGCCGGTGACACCGTGACGATCCACCCGGGGACGTATAGCGAATCGCCGTGGTTGGCGACTTCCGGTGCGCCGGGCGCACCGATCACGTTTACGGCCGAGCCCGGTGCCGTGTTCGAGAGTCCGGATCCGAACGCCAGCGAAGAAGCCTTCAACGTCGCTGGCGCGGGGTATGTCCGGCTGGTGGGATTCGAGGCGACCGGCGGCTTCGACGAGACCATCTTCCTCCGCCCGGGTTCGCACCACATCGAGATCTCCGATTGCAAACTCTACGGCAATCACATCGGTATCTTGATCGCCGATTCCGACACCGTGACCGTCTCGAACTGCTCGTTGCACAACAACGTGCGCGCGGGCCTGCGGGTCGCGGGGACGACCCACAATGTTCTGGTCAGTGATACCGAGAGCTTCAACAACAACGACGGGCTTGGTTGCGACGGTCAGGCGGACGGATACACCGGCGATCGGACCGCCTCCAACATCAGTTTCGTGCGGACCAAGGCGCACGATAACGGACAAGACGGCTTCGACGTGCCGGCGACTGGCGCCTTTTTCGATCAGGTCGAAAGCGCCAACAACGCCTGTGCCGGTTTCAAAATCTGGAGTGACGCGACTCTGTCGAACTGCCTGGTTCGCGGCAATCACACCGGCATCGGCACGACCTCCGCAACCGGCAACACGACCGTGACCATCACCAATTGTACCGTAGTCGACAACGGTCTCGGCGTTGTGGCCAAGCCGCCGATGACGGCAGGCACGCGCTACAGCGTGAACCTGTTTAACAACATCCTCGTTGGACCCGATCACGTGATAGACTTCTACGACACGGTGAATCTGACCGAAGCCCGCAACATCTTGTGGCGCGGCGATCTCACCGGCAACGTCATCCAGCAACTGACAGCCACCGGTGCCAAAAAGCGCCGCTTCAGTGGCCGCGAGGTCAACCTTGGGCGCTGGCAGCGGGTGATGAAGCAGGGCGAAGGGACGCTCGCGATCGATCCGCAACTGAACGGCGACTACGCGCCCGCCACGGTGAGCGCAGCGGTCGATCGCGCGCGCAGCGATGTCGCGCCGCCGACTGACTACGCCGGCACCCCTCGCCCGCAAGGGAACGGCCCGGACATCGGCGCGATCGAGATTCCGGGTGGCGTCATCAACCACCAGCCGCTCGCCGACTGCGGCGCAGCCAATCGCATTGGGCGCGCGACCCGCCGGCTGCTCTTCAATGCGGCGGGTAGTCTCGACCCGGATGGCGACGTGCTGACGTATTCGTGGGACTTCGGCGATGGATCGCCCGCTCTCCTCGGAGCGCGGGTGTTGCATGCCTTCGCGACAGCCGGCGTGTACACGGTGACCCTCACGGTGTCGGACGGGCAGCTGAGCGGGCAGCGGTCGCTGACGGTTACCGTCCTCTAGCGTTCAACGCTGCGGCGATCGCAGGCGCAAGGTTCGTCCGGCGCAGCGTCCAATCGCCGCGCCGAATCTGGATCAGCTCGCCGGCGCCAAGTTCGAGACAACTGAGTTTGTTCGCGTACACCAAGCCGGTGTCCAAGCCGATCTTGTACGGCAGATCCATGAAGACCTCGCGCTGCGGCGTGTGGCCGAATAGCACGATGTACGGCAACCGATGCCGGTTGCGGATGAACTCGTCGCGAATCCAGAAGAGATCCTCGTCGAGTTGCTCAGCCAACGCCCGCAGCGGATGGATGCCGGCATGAACGCACAGGAACTCGCCGGCCGTCACGTAGTTCTGCAGGCCGAGCATGAACTCCCGATGTGCGGGGGACAATCGCGCGACAACTTGCTCTCCGGAGCAGCCCTCGAACCCGTAGCTGCGCAGCGTGGCCTTACCGCCATTGACCAAGAACGCGTCGGGGTAGTGTCCGCCCAGGCCCATATAGGCGAGGAACATGTCTTCGTGATTGCCCTTGAGGAAGACGCAGCGTGGTCCCTCGGTGCGCAAAGCAATGAGCCGATCGACGACGCCCCGCGACGCCGGGCCGCGGTCGATGTAGTCGCCGAGGAAAATCAGCGCGTCGGTTGCGGTGAGGTGCAACCCGTCAAGCAACGCATTGAGTTCGTCGAGGCAGCCATGCAGATCGCCGACCACGAAGGTGCGCTCCGCCATCGCGGTTACTCGCAGTCTTCTTTCGGCCGGAGCAGAGCGCGCAACACGTCTTCGTTGCCGATCAGTTCGAGCGCGGCGCGGTAGGGATCGATCTCGCCGCGCTTGACCTTCAGCAGCAGGTCGCTGAAGCGGCCGTTGTCGAGCGCGCCCTCGATCCGGCGGGCGATCTCCTCGCGAAATACGGCGACGAATTCCTCCTGCCGTCCGGCGAGGGCCCGCGCAGCCCCGTGTCCGGAGTGCGCCAGAAACTCACGGTGGCGCGTGATCTGCGCGGTTAATTCGGGGACGCCGTCACCGCTGGTGCCTTGTGTCAGCAGCACTGGCACAGTCCACTCGGTTGTGGGCCGCAACTGTAGCATCATCTCGAGTTCGCTCTGCATCTTCATCGCGCCGTCGCGATCGGCTTTGTTGACGACAAAGATGTCGGCGATCTCCAACAACCCGGCCTTCATCGCCTGGACCGTGTCGCCGGCTTCGGGGACGAGCACCACCACGGTGGTGTCGGCCAGCCGCATGACGTCGAGCTCGGTCTGTCCGACGCCGACGGTTTCGATCAAGATGAAGTCCATGCCGAAGGCGTCGAACAAACGCGCGACATCGCGCGTCGGCCGCGCCACGCCGCCGTGACTGCCGCGGCTACTCAGACTGCGGATGAAGACGCCGTCATCCAGAAAGTGACTTTGCATGCGGATGCGGTCGCCCAGCACCGAACCGCCGGAGAACGGACTCGACGGATCGACGGCGAGAATGCCGACGCGCTGACCCGCGGAGCGAAGCTCGCGCACGATGCGGTCGACCAGCGTCGATTTGCCGGCACCGGGCGGGCCGGTGATACCAATCGTGTACGCGTGGCCGCATCGATCGTGGATCATGCTCATGACCAACGCGGTGTCGGCCCGCCGGTTTTCGACCAGCGTCATCAACTTCGCCAAGGCGACCTTGTCGCCAGCCAGCATGCGGTCAACGAGCTTGCGAGTAGGCACGAGCGAGGCTCCGATTCATGCGCGTGGCGGCGCGCGCGGCGCTGCTTCCGATGTCCGTCCTGATAGCCCACGCGTGGCAGCGTCGCAACCGCGGGCGGCGCGAACACGGCCTTGCACGGCCAACAGATGGGTGGCATACGCACGGCATGAAGCTGTTGCGGACGCCTGCCTTCGCCATCGGGTTGGTGGTTCTGGTGCTCGGCATCGGCAACTGGATCGCGGCGCGCAATCGGTTGGCGGAATATGATGACGCTGTGCCCGCGGCGACGACAGGCACGCTCGGCAACTTCGAGGAGTTCACTGAACTCGACGCACGCACCAATGCCGAGCTGCTGCGACCACTGATGCGGGGCGTCGATCCGCAGGCCGCCGCCGACGTAAAGGTCGACTTTTACAAGGTCGTGCAAATCGGCGGGAAGCTATTTGCCTTCGTCGGCGCCGGTTTGGTGTTGTTCGCCTGTGCCGTGGTATGGCGCCGGCCGCGCGACGGCGTGCTCGCCCCCGACCCACACTAGCGCCCAATTGTCCGCGCGGTCCCAACGCTTCAAGAAATCCTCCGCCGTCCATTGCGCATCCGCATCGCGGCCGGAGTAGCCGTAGAGCGCGCCACCGGCCGGGTCGTACCCGGTGACGACGACGAAGTGGTAACTGCGAATCAGCATGCCCTGACTGAGTAGTGCGACGATCGGACGTCCCGCGTCGATCTCGCGATGTAGGTCGGCGAGTGTGCCGCACCGCGCCTCGATCGGCAGGTGATGGCGCGCGCCGTAGGCGAGCATGGCGGCGGTCGAGGTACCCTCGATAGTTGGCTGGTAGATTTCGTGCGCGATTGCTTCGGGGCCCGTGGGCTGGCCGACGAAGCTCACCAGCGCGGCGAGCGCCGCCGGGCCGCACTGATGCGGATCTTGCGGAAAGAAGGGAACCCCCGCGATCAGATGCGCGCTCGCCGACGGCGGCGCGCGGTGCGCGACGCAGGCAGCAGTCGCGAACACTACGAGCAGCGCAGTCACGCCAGTGATGCGCCGGGTCACCTTGTGTCTCAGGGAGTGGTCCTTTAGCATGCCCGTCACGATGGATTTGTTTCCCCGCTGTTTCTTGCTCGTGTTCGGTCAGCTCGCGGTCGGTGGCTTTCTCGCGATGAGCATACCACCATTCCATCAGATCGAGCGCGGCTTCTTCAAGTCGAGTGCCGGTGTCTACCTGTTCGTGGGCCTGATCGCCGCCGTCGGTAAGACGGTGCTGCTGTTCGGTCCGCACGCGACCGCGAGCGCGGGCGATTGGCTCGAGGCCGTCCTGTGGTGGGCGTTCATCGTTGCGGCGACGACGTATCTCGCCAGCCTGTGGGGCGAGCGCGTCGCGTTGCGCGCGCGCGCGTTCGTGGCCACGTGGTCGACCGGCGCCCTAGCGCTAATCGTGAGTTCGCAGTTGTATCGGCTGTCGGGCGCCTTGTCGCTGGAGACGCTGCTCTATCCGGTGAGCTTCCTCGCCTCGGCGCTGCTGCTCGGTGGAGTGTTGACCGGGTTGCTGCTCGGACACTGGTATCTGATCGATCGCGACCTCCCGCTCGAACCGTTCAATGCGATGCTGCGGTTCTTCGTCGCGATGTTGGCCGTGCAAGCCGTACTCATGGTGCTGAGCGCGGGCCTGCTGGCGGTGGTTGGGGGTGCGCCGACGGCAGAGCGGGTGTCGCTGCTCTTCACGGATCACCGCGCGTTGTTGGCGGTGCGCATCGTCGTCGGCCCGTTGGCTTCTGCGGGTTTGGCGTGGATGATCTGGCAGACACTTAAGGTGCCACAGACGATGGCCGCCACCGGTCTCTTCTACATCGCCATCCTCGCCGTGCTCGTCGGCGAGTTCATGGGTCGATTCATTCTGTTTCGTACGTCGTTGCCGTTGTGAGCGTGAGACGTGAATCGTGACTCGTGAATCGATGGAAAGGTGTCGTAGCTCCCAGTCCTCACGACTCACGAGTCACGAACTCAATCCAAAACCTTCATCACGCTGACGCGCAGGCCGCGCTGGGTCCAGCTCACGTCGTAGCCGATGGCGGTGCCGACGTGCAGGTCTTCGAAGCGGCGCTTGTCGCCGAGCATGACGACGTGCTGGAAGGTGAACGGAATATCGCGGCCGCTGCGTGAACGCACGACACCGGTCTGCCGGCCGTTAGAAAGCCGAAGAACGCGCCCGTGATAGAACTTGTCTGTTGGCAGGACCGTTTCCGGTACCTGCTCGTCGTCGTCGCTCGCCACTGCGTTCAATGGACCACGGCGGCGGCGCCGCGCGCCACCTCGTTGATCTGGGGCATGCCGACCCGTTGCACGAAATCGGGGAAGCGTTCGCCGCGGGTGCGGCTGCGCTGGTAGAACGCCGCCAGCGCAGCGATGACTTTGGGTGCTTCGGATTCCGGGAAGCGTCCGTTCACGCGATGCCCGATTGCGGCACTGCCTTCGCCGACGCTGCCGCCGACTAAGATCGAGTAGTGCGGATACTCGTTGCCGTCGTCACCCTTGAGCGTCATGCCGGTGAGGCCGACGTCGCCAATGTGATGTTGCCCGCACGAATTGGGGCAGCCGCTGATCTTGATGCGGAAGACACCGAGCTTCTCGACCTCGCCGTTGGTCGCCTGCAGATGCTGTTGGATGTTGGCGGCGACACCCATCGAACGACTCATCGCCAAGCTGCAGTAGTCGGCGCCCGGGCAGGAGGTGACGTCGGTGATGTGCAACGAGTCGGCCGCCGCGAGATCGAGCGCCTGCAGTCGTTGATACACCGCCGCGACGCGATTGCCCGGTACCCACGGGATCATGATGTTCTGATCGTTGGTGGCACGCGTGACGCCGTTACCGTGATCGCGTGCGAGTGCGGCGAGGGCGCGCAGTTGCCCCGCGGTCAAATCGCCGAGCGGCAATTGCACCGTGCAGCCGAAGTAACCCTGCTGGCGCTGCGCGTAGGTGTTGGTGCGCAGCCAATGACTGAAGGTGGCATCGCTTGACGTCGGCAGCGGCGCCGGCGGATTCACCGGTTCAGGTTGCTTCGCGGCGGCGACCGCTTCTTGCAACTCCGTACGCAGGCGCGCGCCGAGTTCTGCTTCGACTTGCGCGCGCATGCGCTGCAGTTCTTCGAGGACCTTCGGCACACCCCACTTCTTGAAAACGTATTTCAACCGCGCCTTGTGGCGATTCTTGCGTTCGCCGTAGCGATGTTGAAAACGCACGACCGTTTCGGCCGCCAATAATGTTTCTTCCACCGGCACGAAATCCCAAATCTTCTGCGCCAAGTACGGCTGCGCCGCCAGACCACCGCCGGCATAGACCGAGAAGCCCGGCTGCCCGTCGCGCATGTGCGCGAAGAAAGCGAGGTCGTTGATCGGGCCCTGCGCGCAATCGCCGTCGCAACTGGAGAAGGCGACCTTGAATTTCCGCGGCTGCGTCAGATTCAGCGGATGAAACAGGAAGTAGTCGTGTACCGCGAGCAGATACGGCGTGACGTCGAACGGCTCGTTCGGCCACGTGCCGGCGTGAATGCAGCCGGTAACATTGCGGACGCTGTCGGCGCAGGCACCTCGCGTGGTGATGCCGACTGCGTGCAGACGCTCGTACATGTCCATGATGATGCCGAGGTCGAGCCAGTGCAGTTGGATGTCTTGTCGCGTGGTGATGTGGGCGACGCCGCGCGCGTACTCGTCGGTGAGGTCGGCCAAGCAGTCGGCTTGCGCGGCAGTCATCAGGCCGCCGGGCAATTTGATGCGCTGCATGTGGCTGGTGTGATCGAGCTGATAGTACAGGCCGTAACTCAAGCGGATGGGCCGAAACTGATCGTCGGTGAGCCCTTGCTGGCGATAGCGGTCAACCCGTGCGCCGTGGGCCGCCAAGCCGGCGCGGAATTCGGTATCGGTTGGTGTCATGATGTCTTCACTTTCCCGGATGTTCCCGGGAGCGGGTGTTTCCCTCCACGTTCATGTCGGTGACTCAAGCTCTACCCTCATGCGCGGGGAATGGCAACGCGTCGCCCGCTTGTGGAAACGTCCCGCTTTCGCCCTCGCCTCGATTACCTTATAAGACGAGCCGCGAGTCACGAGCACGAATCACGATTCACGGGTCACGAGGCTGCCATGAAATACAAGTGCTGGTTCCAGTGCATCAACCCGGAGTGCGCCAAGAGCTACGACATCTTCGAGATCATCTACCGCTGCCGTGCCTGCGGCGAATTACTCGAAGTCACGCACGACATCGATCGCCTCAAGCGTACCAACGGAGACGGGTGGAAGAAGGTGTTCGATAAGCGCGTCCGCTCGACCCAGTGGCCGTTCGGCTCCGGGGTGTGGAACCGCAAAGAATTGGTGTTGCCGTCGCTGTCCGACGAGCACATCGTCAGCATGTACGAGGGCAACAGCAACCTGTTCTGGGCCGAACGGTTTGGGCGACAGATCGGTCTCGAAGATTTGTGGGTGAAGCAGTGCGGCAACTCGCACACGGGATCGTTCAAAGATCTCGGCATGACCGTGTTGGTCAGCGTCGTCAACGAGATGCGCGCGAAGGGCATCAACATCCCAGCGGTCGCGTGCGCGAGCACGGGCGACACCTCGGCGGCGTTGGCCGCCTATTGCGCGGCGGCCGGGATCGCGGCGGTCGTATTGCTGCCGCGCAACAAAGTCTCGCTGGCGCAACTGGTGCAGCCGATCGCCAACGGCGCGTTGGTGCTGTCGCTCGACACCGACTTCGACGGGTGCATGGCGATGGTGCAGAAGATTACCGAGAGTGAGAACATCTATCTCGCCAACTCGATGAACTCGCTGCGCATCGAAGGGCAGAAGACGATCGGCATGGAGATCGTCCAGCAGTTCGATTGGGAAGTGCCCGACACCATCATCATCCCCGGCGGCAATCTCGGCAACGTCAGCGCGCTCGGCAAAGGTCTCTTGATGATGGAGCAACTCGGCATGATCACCAAGCGACCGCGCATTGTCGTCGCGCAAGCAGCTCGCGCCAACCCGCTCTACCTCAGCTACCTGAACGGCTTCCGCGACTTTCACCCGATGCAAGCGCAGAAGACGCTGGCCAGCGCGATCCAGATCGGCAACCCGATCAGCTTCAAGAAGGCGGTGCGGATACTGCAGGAGTTCAACGGCATCGTCGAGCAAGCCACCGAGGAGGAATTGTCGGACGCGTGCGCGCTCGCCGACCGCACCGGCATGTTCAACTGCCCGCACACCGGTGTCGCGTTGGCGGCGCTGTTGCGCCTGCGTCAGCGTAAGGTGATCGGATCGCACGAGCGTGTGGTCGTGATTTCGACCGCGCACGGCCTGAAGTTCACCGAGTTCAAAGCCGGCTATCATCAGAAGACTTTGGAGGACGTGCGTGGCCGATACGCCAACGCGCCGATCGAGTTACCCAACGACCTCGACGCCGTTCGTCGCGCCCTGTTCGAGCGCATCGAGCGTATGCAAGCCGACGACCGCGCGCTGCCGGAGATCGGCGCGTAGGGCGCCACATCATCTTGCGATGTCGGTTGCCGCTCGTTGGCTGCGAGTGCCGATGCGTTCCGTTCTAGTGGCGACGCATGCGTCGCCCTCCGTACGGTCGCGACGGGACCTGACGGGCGACGCATGCGTCGCCACTACACCGATCGACGATCGCTCCACAATGGCTGAATTCTCCGACCGTCTCATCCTCTGCCTCGGCTGCCGCCATCGTATCACCAGCGAACAGCAACGTATTCGCATCAACGACCAGCACGAACACCACTGCACGAACCCCGCCGGCTACCGTTTCCATATCGGTTGCTTCCGCGACGCGCCCGGTTGCATGGTCTGGGGTGCTTCGACGACGGAAGACACTTGGTTCTCCGGCTTCGCGTGGCGCTACGCCCTATGCGGCGGTTGTAGCGCGCATCTGGGCTGGCGCTTCGAAGCGATCGAATCGGGTTTCTTTGGACTGGTGCTGAACCGGCTGATCACCCAGGAGATCGAGCGTCTCGATTCGTAGGGTTCGCTGCACGCACGCCGGTTCAGTTCAAGCCGGCCGCACCGACTCGCTACGCCGGAATGATGGCCGCTCGCTGATCTGCGCCATCCAGCGGATCAGATTCGGATAGCCTTCCGATTCGATCGGGAGTTGCACCAACGGGTACATCGCGACGCGCGGATACACGGACAGATCGGCGATGCTGAACTGGTCGCCGACGAGAAACTCGCGGTCGCTGAGCGCGCGTTCGAGGTGATCGAGGCGTTGGTAAAGCTGCGCGGAAAGCAATGCCGCTTCGTCTTCACTGACCGCGGATCCGTCGTAAACCCGGCTGACCCAATCGATGTGCGCCGTGTCGCTGGTCGAGCGCCGTACCTCGGCCATCACCTCCTCCTTCGGTCGCAAGCGATCGTAGGGGCCGATCACGCGCAGGTACATCAACGGACGGAATTCCTTCGCCATCGCTAGCTCGAACGCTTGCCACATTTTCGCTTGCGCCCGCTGCCACGGGTTCCTCGGGTACACGCCCGGCACGGGGAAGACCTCATCGAGGTACTCGGTGATGACGTTCGATTCGTAGATGACGCGGTCGCCATGCACGAGCGTCGGCACCACACCGTTGGGATTGAGCGCGAGATACTCGGGGCGCTTCTGCTCCATCTTGGTGAGGTCGACGATGCGCGTCTCCCACTCGAGGCCCTTCTCCAGCAACACGATGCGCACGCGGCGCGCGCACGGTGAACCTTGCGTGTCGTACAGGACGATGCGATCGCTCACTGGTGACACTCCTTCAGCAACGAGCCGCGATCGCTGACTACCGCGGCGATCGGGCCGAAGATCTGAAGGCGGAGGTCGTCGTCGCTGGCGGCGCGCAGCAGCGCGTCGCGATCGCGCAGATGGTGCAGCAGGTGGCGCAGGTACGTCACCGCGGTCCCGCACTCGTCGGCGCGACCCTCGACGTACGCGGCGAAGGTCGCTGCGGAGAAGTCGCGTTGCGCGAACGCTCGCTGCGCAGCGCCCGCCGCCAGGCGACCCATGCGCATGGCGAACTCGATGCCTTGGCCGGTTAGCGGCGCCAGGTAGCCGGCGGCGTCGCCGGCGAGCAACAGGCGATCGCGCGCGACCTCGGCGACGCGATAGCCGATCGGCGCCATCGCCCACACGTCGCCAATGCGCGGCTCGCGCATGATGCGCTCGCAGATCCAAGGGTCGTGTTGCTTGGCAACCGATTCGTAAAACTCGACCGGCTTGAGCCGCGTGGCTTGTTTGTCGGCGAGGTCGGTTTCGAGAATGTAGCGATAGAGTCCGGGGCGGATGCGCGAGCCGCTGATCATCGCGCCGTGATGCCCGTAGAAGTGGCGGTCCCATGTGTGCAGCGGCGTGTCGGCGAACGACTCGAAGAACACCGCGACGCCGATCTGGCTGAATTCCGGATCCTCGGACTTGAGGCCGAGGCTGCGCAGGGCAGGGGAGTGGCGGCCGCCGGCGTCAATCAACAGCGGCGCGGTGTACTCGCCGCCATCGGTGGTGCGGACCACGGCGGCATCAGGTTGGATGGCCACGTCGGAGACGCGGACACCCCAGACCAAGCGACCGCCGACCTCGACCAGCCGGGTGCGCAAGGCCGCATTGAAGCCGCCGCGGTCGACTTGCACATACGACATGCCGTCGGGGAACGCGTGATAGGTCCACGACAGATCCGGATAGACGTTGCGCACGCCGTGAACACGGTCGAGCAGCCACGCCGCGCTCAGATCGATGCCGAGCTGCGCGCACTCGAACTGCGTCTGCGGTGCGAGCAATTCACCCGAAGTGATGTCCTCTCCGTCTTCGGTGGCTTTGCGTTCGAGCACCAGCACGTCGTGGCCCGCCTGCACCAGCGGAATGGCGGCGGCGCAGCCGGCGGGGCCGGCGCCGATGACGATGACCTCCGCGTCGTAC
Organism: Deltaproteobacteria bacterium; assembly: GCA_016178705.1. NCBI lineage: Bacteria > Pseudomonadati > Myxococcota > Myxococcia > Deltaproteobacteria bacterium. The sequence continues at coordinate 57,566 of JACOST010000015.1, forward strand.
TTCATGGTGCGCTCGTCGTCGCTACTTCGACTCAGCGACGGCGCGCGCAAACTCGTCGCGCCACTGGGCGATCGGCCGAAAGCCCGGACGATCGCGATACGCGGCCTCGGTGCCGCGGCGGATCTCGTCATCGGATAGCGACAGATCGAGCGGATCGACGACCGGTTGTGGCACATACCACGGGCTGTGGACGTACAGTTCGATCATGTTGCCCTCGGGATCATGCGTGTACACCGACCAACTGACGCCGTGATTGATCGCGAACGTCGGCCCGATCCCCGCGCGCTCGAGTTCCGCGTGCAGGTTCCGCAAATCGGCGAGCGAGGCGACATCGAAGGAGAGTTGGTTCACGGTCGACGGACCATCGCCGCGGCCGCTGACCAGCGCGACCTGATGATGCTCGCGCGGATCGCCGCTGAGAAACACGATCTGCGGCTCGCCCGGAATCCGCAGTTGGCCGCGATCGGTCACGCGCAAGCCAAACAGGCGCGTGTAAAAGGCGACCATCGCGTCGAGGTCGCGGACGTAGATGCCGATGTGACTGAATGAGACGCGGGGAATTGTTGCCATAGCTTCACTCCTCTTCTCTGTGCTTCGGCTTTGCACAAGAGCTTCCGGCAGTGGGTCCGTCATACCGGCGAATGCCGGTATCCAGGCCGGCGTGGGGCGTGCGCCTGGATTTCGCCGGAATGACGAGTGGAGAAGCCGCTCCATCCTTTTGTGCAAGGCCTGGTACTCCGGTGCTCGGTTCATTCGCGGTTCACATGCGTGCTGTGTCGGCTGGTTCGGCAATGACGCGGTTCTCGATATGGCCGATGCGTTCGATTTCGATGCGCACGACGTCGCCGGCGACCAGGAAGCGCGGCGGCTGCATCGCGCCACCGACGCCCGACGGCGTGCCGGTGCTGATGATGTCACCCGGTTCGAGTGTGAACGCGGTCGAGAGATGTTCAACCTGCGTGAAGCAATCAAAAATCAACTGTTTCGTGTTCGAATGCTGGCGCAACTCGCCGTTGATCCAGGTACGCAACTCGAGTGCGTGCGGGTCGCCGATCTCGTCGGGGGTGACGATCCATGGACCGATCGGGCCGTGGGTGTCGAACGATTTGCCGAGCGTCCACGTCGGCACCCGCAGTTGCCAATCGCGAACGGTGACGTCGTCGACGACGAGGTAGCCAGCGATGACTTCGTGTGCGCGCCCGCGTGGCACGTGGCGGCAGCGGCGAGCGATCACGAATCCCAACTCGCCTTCATAGTCGAGCAGCGGCGATACGCGTGGCAAATGAATCGGATCGTAGGGGCCGGTCACGCAGGTCGATTGCTTGTTGAAGAACAGCGGCAAGTGCGGCGGCTCCTGTCCGGACTCGGCGACGTGATCGGCGTAGTTGAGACCAATGGCGAGAAACTTGGGCGGGTGGAGGACGGGCGCGCGCAAGTGCACATCGGCCAAACGCAGCCGCGGCTGGGCTGCGTCGATCGCCGCCCGAGCGGCGGCCAGCGCATCGCTGCCGATGGCGAGGAAGGTCGGCATCTGCTGCGCGATGTGGCCGAGGTCGACGACTTCATCGCCGACAACGGCGCCGACGCGGGTTGATCCGTGATGACTAAACGTCGCGAGCTTCATGCATGTACCTCATGAGTGATGTGCGGCCGGACTGTCACGGGCGGGAGCGGGCGCGCCGCGATCTTGCGCGCCTCGGCGGCGGGAATGCCGAGCATGCGCAGGATGCCGGCGGCGAGTTCCTCGTCCGCGTCGGCGCCGAGGGTGCCGGTGAGCTTGCCGCGCAGCGTAGCCCACACCGCGCCGCCGATCGCATAGCAGAGGAGCGATGCGCCACCGGCAGGAAAACGCCCGCGCTTCATACCGCGCCTGATGTCGCGTAGCACTCGGCGACCAAGCCCGGCTTCCATCTGCTCGTGGAACAGGGTTGCATGCACGGCGAACCACGCCCACATCGGATCATGGTCGACCATGCGCACCGTGTGGCGGATCGATACGGCCATGACCTCGGCGGCGTCATCGATCGCGGCCGTGAGCTTGTCGAGCGCACTGCCGTGCGCTTCAATTGCCTCGGCCGACGCTGCGGCAAGAATCGCGTCCTTCGAGTCGAAATAATTGTAGAAGGTGCCAAAGCCAACGTCGGCGGCCTCAGTGATATCGTTGATGGTCGCGGTGTCGACGCCCTTGCGGCTGAACACATGGTGGGCGGCAGCGATCAGCCGAGCGCGCGTCCGCAGCTTGCGCCGGTCTTGGCGCGTTGACGCGACGCTGAGAGCTGCTTGAGCGATCATATACTGATGTCGATATCAATTAATGATGATGATGTCAATTATGCCATCGCTTTGGTCGAGATCCGGACGCAGCCCAGGGAAATCAACCCTCCGGTTGATGTACTGGCGGTTTCGATCGACTACGATCTCGACCATGTCGGATGCAGCAGGACACAGACCGGGCCTGCCGATGGGCATCGTCACGTTCTTGCTGACGGACGTTGAGGCTTCGACTCGACTCTGGCGCGAGGTGCCGCATGCCGCCGCGTTGATGGCCCGCCAGGCGGAGCTGATCGCCGCGGCCGTCGAGCGCCACGGTGGGGTGCGACCGATCGAGCAAGGGGAGGGCGACTCGATCGTTGCCGCCTTCGCGCGATCGAGCGACGCGTTGGCGGCGGCGCTTGAAGCGCAGCAAATGCTGCATGCCGAGCCGTGGCCCGATGGAGCGACCGTCCGCGTTCGCATGGCCGTGCACACCGGTGAGGCGGAGTTGCGTGATGACTCCACCTACGGGGGAGAATCGATCATCCGTTGTGCGCGCATTCGCGGGCTCGCCCGCGGCGGCCATGTTCTGGTCTCAAACGCCACCGCGGCGCTGACGCAAGGACACGTGCCAGACGGGAGTACGCTGATCGAGGTGCATACCGTCACCCTCGACGGCTTCGATCTTCCCGAGCGCGTGTATCAGCTCCGCCACGCCGACCTGGCTCCGAGCGGGTCTCCCTTGCGGGTGGTGCCGCGGCAGAGTCTGCCGCTGTGGCCGACGCCGCTCGTCGGCCGCGAGCGCGAGCGGCGCGAGGTCGCCGACCTTCTCGCGAGCGCACGGCTTGTCACCATCACCGGCGCAGGTGGATCGGGCAAGACGCGGTTGACCCACGCAGTTGCTGAAGACCTCGCCGCCGGTTGGATCGACGGCGTCGCGTGGGTCGAGTTGGCCCGCCTGTCAGATGACACACAGGTCGCCGGCGCCGTGGCCAACGCCTGCGGTGCTCAAGAAGTTCCCGGGGCTTCGGTGGTAGACGTGCTGACTCAGCATCTGGCCACCGCCGAGATGCTGATCGTCTTCGACAACTGCGAGCACTTGCTCGCCGCCTGCGCGCATCTCGCCGACAGCATCGTGCGCGCCGCCAAGGGCGTTACGCTCCTGACCACCAGCCGCGAACCGCTCGGTGTGGCCGGCGAAGTTACGTGGCGCATTCCTTCGCTGGCCCTGCCGGCGGAAGGTGAGTGTGATGCCGCGCAACTGGCGCACTTTGACGCCATCCGCCTGTTTGTCGAGCGCGCCCATGCCGCTCGGTCTGACTTTGCACTCGATGCTACCAATGCCGTACAGGTCAGCCGCATCTGCCGGCGACTCGATGGCATCCCGCTGGCGCTAGAGCTGGCAGCAGCCCGCGTGCGCGCACTGTCCCTCGACCGTCTCGCCGAAGGTTTAGATGATCGCTTCCGGTTGCTCACTGGCGGCGCTCGCACGGCGATGGCGCGGCAGCGCACCTTGTTGGCGTCGGTGGAGTGGAGCCACGACCTCATGGACGACGAGGAGCGCACGCTCTTCCGCCGCCTTGGCATCTTCGTCTCGTCGTTTACACTCGAAGCCGCGGAGGCGGTGGCAGCCGACGACGAACTCGACCGCCTCGTGGTCTTCGACGTCCTAGCGCGCCTGGTCGATAAGAGCCTTGTGCAGCACGCCGGCGATCGCTACCGGCTGCTCGAAACGCTGCGCCAGTATGCCCTCGAACGCGCCGCCGACGCCGGCGAGCTCGCGGAGGTTCGCGACCGTCACCTCGCGTGGTTCGTGCACCGCGCCGAGAGCTGGGCCCTCGATATGCAGCCCGCCACCATGGGCGGCCTTGAAGAGATCGCTTCCGAGGTACCCGATCTCCTCGCCGCCCTGGAGTGGTCACTCGCACCGCAACGGCGGTTGGCAGTGCCGCTGCTCTATCCGCTGCGTGAGCATTGGATCTATCGCCGCGCGTATCAGGAGGTGCGCGCCATCGCGGGGCGAGCGCTCGGCACCTGCGCGGAGGGATCGGCGTCGTGGCTCGAGGCGCTGGCTCCGGTTGCCCTTCCCCTGGTCTTCGCCGCGGACCTTGCGTGGCTGCCTGCGGCACGTCGAGCGCTCGACGACGAAACCAAGGTGCTGCCGCCCAAGATTCGCGGTTTCATCGAGTCGGCTGCGTCAATGTTCCCAGCCTTCGGTGGCCGGCGTGAAGGGATCGAAGGCCTACGCCGAGCGCTTGACGACGCCCGTGCCTGCGGTAGCCGGAACCTGGAGATCGGTTCCGTCGCCAACTTGGCCATGTTGCTGACGCAGATCGGCGACCGCGCCAACGCGCTGCCGCTGCTGGCCTGGTTGGAGCGCCACTTACCGGCGGACTCTCCCATGACCTTCTTGCTTGTCGTTGCTTGCGCAGTCGCGAACACCTACGACGGCGCCTTTGATGACGCCGTAGCAGCTCTCCGTCTCCACTTCGAGAAGCCGCACGAAATCGGGATTGGCCCCGCCGCCGCCCTGGTGGCGTACCTCACTGAAGATAGAGAGCTCGCGCAGACGGCGTTGGCCGTCGTCGAGCGCAGCAATGTGACGGGAGTCTTCGAAGGGGCCAAGTGGTGGGCCGTGGCGAGCCTCGCCGTGCTCGACGGCAACGTCGCCGAGGCGCGGCGCTCCTTTCGCCGCGGTGTCGCGGTCGACCCATTGCCCAACCAGAAACTCTTCCTGCTCTGCTGCCACGCCGAGGTCGAGCTGGGCAGTGGTGATCTGGCGGCGGCCGAGGCGCTGCTCGACGAAGTGGAACGCGGCGGTGAGGGCACTGAGCTGCACATCATCATCGCCGGCTCCGGCTTGACGCGCGCCTACACTGAGCGCGAGCGCGGCAACGCGCCAGCGGCTCAGGCACGCGCGCACGCGGCACTGCAGCGCGCGGTGAAGCATGAGCTGGGCCTGGTAACGACGGACGCGCTCGAAGCGCTCACGATCCTGGCTGTCGACAGCGGAGACATGGCCTTGGCTGGCCGGCTCCTCGGTGCCGCGGAAGCGTTTCGACAGCGCACGGGCTACCGGCTGCGTCATGCGTACGAGCGGCGGGCGATCGAGGCGATCCGTGCACAGCTCGATCCGGCGCGCATCGAGGAAGGTGCGCGCCTGTCGCTTGAAGAGGCCGCCGAGTACGCGCAGCGCGGACGCGGTGAGCGCGGCCGCCCCGATCACGGCTGGGACAGTCTGACGCCGTCCGAGCAACGCGTCGTCGAGCTGGTCGCCGCCGGGCTGCCGAACCGCGATATCGCCGCCAAACTCTTCGTCAGTCTGGCGACGATCAAAACGCATCTCGTTCACGTCTACACCAAGCTCGACGTGCGCACGCGTACGGAGCTTGCGGCAGCAGCGACCCGCAGAGGGCTTGGCGGCGAGGAAGGCGCGCAGCGATGACTGACCAGGTTGATGCCCAAAGCGCAGCCCAACACGCGCCGATGGAGTTCGAAGGCAGCGAGCTGGATTTCTGGCAGGATCCGCACACGGCGTTGCGTGTGGCGCGCGAGCACCATCCGCTGGCGTGGCTGCGTGGATTCTCGGCGTGGCTGGTTTTGCGCTACGGCGATGTTGAAGCGTTGCTCGGCGACCGGCGGCTGACCAGCGATTACGGCGGTCTCGCCGATGGCGCGCTTGGGCGCGTGTTCAGCGGCTTCCTCGCCAATCAGCAGGGCGCCACGCACGCCCGCTTGCGGCGTCTGGTGATCACCGCCTTCACGCCGCGGCGCATCGAAGAAGCGCGCCCGGCGATTCGTGACATTACGCAGCGGTTGCTCCGGTCCTTACCGTACGGCGAAGTCGTCGACTTTCAACGCACGGTCGCCGATGAACTAACGGTGCACGTGATCTGTCGCATCCTCGGAATTCCGGACGAGGACATCTCGCAGTTCTCCGCTTGGACCACACAGCTAACGAGCGGTTCCGCGTCGCCCGTGCCGTCGGACGAGGCGCAGCAGGCGGCAGCCAATCTGCACGAATACATCGGGGCGCTCGCCGCTCGTTGCCGATCTGCGCCACGCAACTCGCTCTTGGATGCGCTCATCGCTGCCGAGGCAGATGGACAGCGACTCACCTCCAACGAACTGGCGAACGTGGTCATGAGTCTGCTCATCGGCGGTCACGACTCGGTGCGCAGCTTCCTCACCATCGCGACCTGGGTCGTGCTCCGCCACCCCGATGTCTTCGACCGGTTGCGCGCGGATGCGAGCGGCGTCGGTGATGTTGTCGAAGAGGTGCTGCGGTTCGAGTCGCCACTCATGGGTGTACCGCGGGTTGCCACCGAAGCGTTGCGTATCGGCGACGTCGAGATTTCAGCGGGGAGTCGTGTGCTCCTGCAGATTATCTCGGCGAACCGCGATCCACGGCGCTTTCTCGACCCCGATCGGTTCGACCCGAGCCGGGATGCGAGCGCTCAGCTCGCGTTCGGTCGCGGCATGCATTTCTGCGTCGGCGCCGCCCTCGCCCGAATCGAAGCGCAGGAGTTGTTGCTCGAATTGGCATCGAGAAATCCTCCTCTCACGCTCGTCGACGCGCCGCGCTGGGTGCCGTTTTCACCATCGCGACGGCTCGAAGCGCTGAGCGTACGGACGCGGTGACCGACCCAACGGTACCACCGTCCGGCGGACATCAAATGTTGGAAGTCGGGCCCCGCCTACTCGAAGAACACCTTCAGGTCGTTGTCGTCCGCCAGGTGAAACTGATCGCGACTGCGGATCAGTCGCTTGCGATGGCGCGGAAACTCGCCGATCTCCATGTCGCGATGCTCGCCGCCCATCAAGTAGACGAGATCCTGGTCGAAGGGATTGCGCAGGTTGTGGCCAACCGACGGCGCGGTGAAACCCATGAAGTCACCCGGGCCAACTTCGAACTCTTCGTCGCCGATCTCGGCGATGCCTCGCCCGGAGAGGATGTAGATGAACTCCTCTTCGGTGTGGTGGAAGTGGTAGACGAACGATTCCTTCTCCGGCGGGACGCGGCCGATGCTGATGCCGACGCGTTGCAGGCCGGTCATCGTGCTCAACGAGCGCAGATGAATTTCCGAGTTCGGGTTGAGCGGATGGTTGAACACAAACGCCGTCAGTTCAGTGATCGCGTTTGCCCGCAGCAGCGGACTAGGCTTTCCGGTGGTGCTCATCTGACGTTCCTCCTGTGAGCGCGCCGCGCTCGGCATCGAGTCAGTACGTCTTCTGGTACAGCAAATAGTAAATCAGCCAGCCGCTGGCGGCAACGTAGAGCCAGATCGGCAAGGTGATGCGCGCCAGCCGGCGATGCGCGACGAAGTCGCGCTTCTTCAGCGCGAGGTAGATCAGACGCAGCGCCATCGGCCCCACCGCCATCGCCAGGATCACGTGCGGAACGAGATTTGCGAAGTAGACGGCGCGCCAGGCGCCGGTGCCGGCAAACAGCTTCGATCCATACAGCGACCAACGCGTGACATAGGCGACGAGAAACAACCCGGCAAAGGCGGTCGCCGTCAGCATGCACGTGCGATGGCGCGGCATGTCACGCTGGAAGCGAATGAAGTACCAGCCGATCAGTAGGCTGACTCCGCTCAGCACGATGCAAGTGGTACTGACGGCGGTGAGGAGGTGGAGCGACATCGTCACCGCTCTTCACCGCGGGCGTCCATCGATCCACGGTCGACCTGGTGGGTGCGCTCGACGCCTCGCAACCTTACACGTCCCACACCAGGCGTGTGCCGCCGGCATCGCCGAGTAACGCCACCGGGTTGGTCTTGTCGATGTGACCGATCAGGCCGTTGTAGATGCTGTAGCCTACCAACTCGCGCAGACGCGGCGAAAAGCCGGCGGCGATCTCGCGCGGAATGCCGAGTTGCTGATTCTCTTGCTGGCGGATGTAGCCGGCGCAGTAGTTCATCGCGATGCCGATGCGGCGCTGATCGGTGCGATTGGCGCCGCCGCCGTGCCACAGGCTGCCATGCCAGACCAGCACGCTACCCTTCGGCATCTCCGCCGGGATCGACTCGTAAACCTCCCCGAACGTCGGCGAGTGATCCGACAAATGCGAACCGGGAATCACGCGCGTCGCGCCGTTGATCTCGGTGAAATCGGTGAGCGCCCACATCGTGTTGCACACCGTCGGCACATGCGGCTTGGCGATCGGCAGCAGTTGATCGTCGGCATGGATCGGCTGTGTGATCTCACCGCCACAGATCGCGATCGACGACAGCGACGAGATCAAACAACCGGGATCGAGTACGCCCTCGACGATCGGCAACACGCTCTCGTGCGCCGGGATGCGTTCGAAGGCCGCGCCGTGGACGAGCAGGTTGTAAATCCGCACCGTCTTGCTGCCCTCAAACGGATTGTTGGCCGGCTTGACGTTGAGCTGCCGCTCCAGCCGGTCGAGGTCGGCGACAAGGTCATCGATCAGTTGCGGCTCGATAGCGTGCTCGATGATGGTGAAGCCGTCGCGGTGAATGCGGTCGAGATGCGTCGTGATCGAGTTGGTGTCAGGCATGAGTCCATCCTCTGTCGCTGCGGGATACTACAAGCGGCTCGCCGGGCGATCAACGGCGCAAGCTGCGCATGGCCTCGTCGATCATCGGTCGCAGGCGCTGTAGTTCTTCACTCTCGGCGCACGCGGGAATTGTGCGCAGGAACGCGACGTAGTCATCGGGGAGGCCATGCTCGATGGCGCCTTCGATCAACATACTCATGTAGCGCGTCGACGGTTGCAGCGTCGGATCCCGGCGCTCCGAACTCAGCGTGAACGCGGCCAGCGCATTCGTCGGAGCGCTCCGGGGCGCACGCAAGGGGAACACCGTCGTCGCGACGCGCTCGTAGTTGCCGATCAGCACGCCTTCCGTCAGATCGATATGAGGGAGGTCGTCCTCGGCGACTTCGAACGCGACGCCGAGGGTTTCCGCCGCGGGATCCGGAACGATATTGGCGAACGAGTTGCCGCTGGAGAACAGCGGTGGCTTGTCCAACACCAGCCGCCAGCCCGGCGCGCGCGCCGGTAGCGCGCGATGGAACTGGACACCGCGGCGCCCGCGCAGCGTGGCGCTCTGCATGTTCGAGCCGTAGGCGAAGTACCAAGCCGTGGTCACGACTGGCTGCTCAGAAACTCGCGGCCTTTGTCGGTGAGGACAAACGCGTCGCCGGCGAATACGACCAGTTCGTCAGCGACGAGCCCTTCCATGAGTTGCGAGAACGCCTGGTGCCCCGCTTGGTAGAAGACCAGGCTATGCGTGTGCAACTCGCGCATCGGAATCGAGCCGCCCTTCTTGGCGACGAACTTCATCAAGCCGACACGGGCCGCGGGTACGTCTACCGCCATTTCGCTCCTGGTTTGTGGTCGTTGGTTTGTGGTCCTTGGTTTGTGGTTTCTGGTCGCTGATACTAGCCCCACCGCGAATCAGAGACCAGGGACCACGAACCAGAAACTAGGGACCGTTTCTACATATATTCCGGCTGCCGCGAGAGCTTGCCGAACAGTTCGTCCTTGCGCGCGATCAGATCGCGCGCGCTGAGGGCGTCGCCGGGTTTGCTGATTTGCGCGACCTGATGCCAGCCCTTCACCAGCGCGACCTCACCGCCCCACACGATAAAGCCTTGGCCGTTGATGTCGCCGGCTTGCTCGCTGGCGAGGAAGGTGACGAGTTGCGCCGGCCACGCTGGATGGAACACGTCGAAGCCGCTCTCGGGCTTGGCGAACATATCGTGATTCGGCATCGTGTCGGTCATGCGGGTGCGGGCGCGCGGCGCGATGTAGTTGCACGTCACGCCGTACTTGCCCATCTCGCGCGCGATGCTGATCGTCAACGCCGCAATCGCCGCCTTCGCCATCGCATAGTTGCTGTTGCCGGCCGAGCCCATCAGACCTGCTTCCGACGACGTATTGATCACCCGGCCGTACACGCTGCTGCCCTTCTTCGCCTGCTCGCGCCAGCGCACGCAGGCGTGACGCGTCATCGCGAAGTGGCCTTTGCAATGGACGCGCAGCACCAGATCGAACTCGTCTTCGGCCATGTTGAAGTTCATGCGGTCGCGCAGCACGCCGGCGTTGTTGACGACGATGTCGAGCCGTCCGAACGTGTCGTACGCCTGGTCGATGGTGCGGCGCGCGCCGTCCCAGGTGGCGATGTCTTCATAGTTCGCGGCCGCATTGCCGCCAGCGGCTTTGATCTCGTCGACGACCTTCTGCGCCGGCGTCTGATCCTTCCCTTCGCCGGCCACCGAGGTGCCAATGTCGTTGACAACAACCTTCGCCCCCTCTTTGGCGAGCGCCAATGAATGTTCGCGGCCAAGCCCTTGGCCGGCGCCAGTGACGACCGCAACTTTCCCGTCGAGTAGACCCATGATTGCATGCCTCCGCGTGTTGATGATGATGCGCTGGCCGCACGCCAGCGAGCGCTGCTAGTAGTAAGGCGACGCGAGCGAGTCAATGGAAATGCTCAGCCCTACGTTTGGAACACCACCATCGCCAACGGCGGGAGGGTGATGCGCAGCGAGTACGGGCGCGCGTGGGCTGGTACCGATTCGGCCTCGACACCGCCGGCGTTTCCCAGATTGCTGCCGCCGTAGATCTCGGCGTCGCTGTTGAGCCGTTCGCGCCAATGGCCGCCGTGCGGAACGCCGATCATGTAGTCGTGCCGCGGGATCGGTGTGAAGTTGCACGCGATGACGGCGACGTCAGTGGCCGACGCCCCGCGGCGGAGATAGCTGAGCGTGCTATCGTCGCTTTCGTGGCAATCGATCCACTCGAAGCCGATGGGATCGCAGTCGAGTTCGTGCAGTGCCGGCTCGCCGCGATAAAAGGTGTTGAGGTCGCGCACCCAGCGTTGCACGCCGCGATGCGGCGCGGCGTCGAGCAGATGCCAATCGAGGCTGCTGTCGTGATTCCATTCCCGCCATTGGCCGAAGTCGCCGCCCATGAACACCAGTTTCTTGCCCGGCTGCGTATACAGGCCGCCGAGCAGCAGCCGGAGGTTGGCGAACTTCTGCCACGCGTCGCCCGGCATCTTGTCGAGCAATGAGCGCTTGCCGTAGACGACTTCGTCGTGCGACAGCGGCAGCACGAAATTTTCCGTGAAGGCGTAGAGCTGCCGAAAGGTGAGATCGTTGTGGTGGAACTTGCGATGAACGGGGTCGCGACTGAAGTACTTCAGCGTGTCGTTCATCCAGCCCATGTCCCATTTGAAGCCGAAGCCGAGGCCACCGAGATACGTCGGCCGCGACACCATCGGCCATGAGGTCGACTCTTCCGCGATCGTCACTCCTCCCGCGTGCTCGGCGTAGACGCGCTCGTTGAAGCGGCGCAAGAACGCGACCGACTCGAGATTCTCGCGGCCGCCGAACTGGTTGGGGATCCAATCACCGATCTGACGCGAGTAGTCGAGGTAGAGCATCGACGCCACCGCGTCCACGCGCAACCCGTCGATGTGATAGACGTCGAGCCAGAACAGCGCATTGCTGATCAGAAAGTTGACCACTTCCCAGCGCCCGTAGTTGAAGATCAGCGTGTCCCACTCGCGGTGCTTGCCCTGGCGCGGGTCGGCGTGTTCGTACAAGTGAGTGCCGTCGAAGTAGGCGAGTCCGTGCTCGTCGCTGGGAAAGTGTGCCGGCACCCAGTCCATGATGACGCCGATGCCGCGCTGGTGCAGCGTGTCGATCAAGAACATGAAATCTTGCGGCGTGCCGAACCGACTGGTGGGGGCGAAGTAGCCGATGGTCTGATAGCCCCACGAGCCGTCGAACGGATGCTCGGTGAGCGGAAGAAACTCGACGTGGGTGTAGCCCATTTCGTTGACGTACTGCGCCAGCTTGGGCGCGGCTTCGCGATACGTCAGCCAGCGGTTGCTTTCCTCGGGTACGCGCATCCACGAGCCGAGGTGGACTTCGTAGGTGGCCATCGGCGATCGAGTCGGATCGGCGGTGCGCCGCGCGTTCATCCAATCGTCGTCGCTCCAGGTGTAGCCGGCGAGATCCCACACACGCGACGCCGTGCCGGGCCGGATTTCACTGGTGAACGCGTAGGGGTCGGCCTTCTGCACGCGATAGCCGTTACGTTGCGAAGCGATCGCGTACTTGTAGAGCGTGCCGGCGCCGACCGCCGCGATGAAGCACTCCCAAATGCCGGCCTCTTGGTGACGCAACGTCATCGGGTGTCGCACGGCATTCCAGCCGTTGAAGTCGCCGACTACCGCCACGCTCGCCGCGTTGGGCGCCCACACGGCGAAGCGCGTACCATGTTGGCCGTCGATTTCATCGAGGTGCGCGCCGAGCTTTTCGTAGCTGCGGTAGTGCGTGCCCTCAGCGAGCAAGTGGATATCGTAGTCGGTGATGAGGGCCATTCGTCGCGCGACTCCGGGCGCTCACACGGTTTCGAACTGCCGGCGGGCGCGCGCGCCGGTGGTGCGGCTGATCCAGGCGACGACACCGGGCAAGAACCGCTTCAGAAAGTAGATGAACCACGCTTCGGGCGATACTGGGGCGACCGCACGGTTGCGTTGCACGGCTTTGAGAATGTTCGCTGCGACACGTTCGGGGGTGTAGTTGCGGCGCTGATACGTCGCGACCATCGCGCGGCGGAACTCCGGCTTGGCCGCGATGCCGCGCATCGGTGACGTGGTGGTAATCGCGGTGTTGATGATGCCTGGACAGATCGCAGTGACGCCGATGCGGTACCGGGTCAACTCGGCGCGCAACGCCTCCGACAACCCGAGCACCGCGAACTTCGTGGTGCTATACGCCGAGAGCGCTTCGGTCGCCGCGAACGCCGCTGCCGAGGCGACGTTGATAACATGACCGCCGCGGCCACGCGCCACCATCTTCGGCAAGAAGAAGTGGCAGCCGTAGATCACGCCGCGCAAGTTGATCCCGACGATCCATTCCCAGTCGTCAAGGCTCGTATCGAGGAATCCCGCGCCGAGGCCGACCCCGGCGTTGTTCATCAGGATATCGAGCGCGTCGACCCGGGCGTGCACCGCGTCGGCAAACTCGCTCATGGCCTCGCGACTGGCGACGTCGACGCGGCGCGCGAACACGTCACCCCCGAGCGCACGGATCCGTTGCTCGCTCTCCGCGAGATTCGCTTCGTTGACGTCGCAGATGACCAGGCTAGCGCCGCGGCGCGCGAACGCGAGCGCAGTGGCCTTGCCGATGCCGCTCCCGGCGCCGGTGACCAACACGGTCTTCCCGCTCAGGTTGGTAATGTCCATGCATGCTCTTTCGCAAGCAGGAACGCCGCGGTCAACCCAAGGTTTGCCCAGGGTTCCTCCGATCAGTCGTCGAATACCATCAGGCCGGTTGCGTGATCCAGGTGGGCGCAGCCATCGGCCTGGGTGATTGCCACGGCAGATGCCGCGACCTATGAGTTAGCCGCTTTGCTCATCCAATTGCCCATCCGTCAGCGATTGTACGGAGCAGAAGACCATAGGCCGAGTGCTTGCCCCTGTTCATTCTTGTAGCGCTGGCTTGCCGAGAATTGTCAGTTGAGCGGTGATTGCGTAACGGTGACCTGTGGCGTACCGAACTAGAATTGTGGTACATGCATTGCACAGATCGACTGTGACGGAGAGGGACAAATGCTGCGTCAAGAGCGAATGCAGGCGATGCGATCGGAACGTGGGTTCACGTTACTCGAACTGCTGGTGACTGTCGCCCTCATCGGAATTTTGAGCGCGATGGCCATCTCGGCCTTCGGGTCGTACCGCCGCCGGGCATACGAAGCGGTGTCCATGGGCTACATTCGGAGCTGGGTGGCTGGCCAGGAATTGTACATTGATACCAACAACCACTATGCCGACGCCGACACGCAGCTACAGGGCTTGATCCGAATCCGTCCTCCCACAAACGTACCCTACTTGTTCACGATTGAGTCTGGGGCTACGGCGACCGATCACTGGTGGGGTCGCGCCACGCCGACCGAGTCGGGGCTCCACCATCTGTACATCGACGAGACTGGCATCATGCTGACGTCGCTCAGCGGGCCACCCGCAGGTTCGTAGCGTTCGCGCCGATATCCTTGCCGATTTGATTGCGTCCTCGCCCACCGTTGCTTCGCGTCGGCGTGCTGCGGTAGGGTTGCACCAAAGCCCCCCTGCATCGGAGGATACGCAATGGCTGAACGAAAATTCCTCGTTCCCAAAGGCACTGAAATGCTGCGCGACCAGTACCATTTTTCGCAGGGCGTGCAGGTGGGCAACACGATCTACGTTTCGGGACAGGGCGGCTGGGACGCGAAGTTTCAACTTGCCGACAATGTCGCGGCGCAAGCGCGGCAAGCGTTCCGCAACATCGAGACCGTTCTGAAGGAAGCTGGTGCGTCGCTTGACGACGTCGTCGAGATCGGTTCGTTCCATCTCGACATGGACCAAATGGGCGCGACGGTCGAGGCGATGCGCGAGGCGTTCCCGCGGCATCAGCCGGCGTGGACTGCCGTTGGCGTCACACGCCTCGCGATGCCGGCAATGCTGGTCGAGATCAAAGCGGTGGCGATCAAGCAAGGATAGCGCAGCCTTCACCGCAGAGTCGGAAGGCGTAGCAGGGCCGGACCCAGTCCGCGACTTCGACGCCAGGGACTACAACGCCAAGGCGCGACACAGCACCCACTCGAACAGTGCTTGCGGGAGGAGTCGCTTCAACGGCACCACGATGCGTTGTCCCAACATGCCGACGCTGTAACGTAACTTGGGTGACGGATTGCGCAGGATCTGCTCGACCAAGAGCGCGACCGGTTCGGGCGTTGGGGCACCGGCCTCGTCCTTTTCCTGCGTGAGTTTGAATTTCTCGAACGCCGCGCGGTAGGTGTCGTTGCTCTCGGTGCCGTTGACCGTCCGCCGCGTTACCGCCAGTTGACTGCGAAAGTCGCCGGGCTCGATGAGCACAACCTTCACGCCGTGCCGCCGTGTTTCCAGGCGTAGGCTCTCGCTCATGCCTTCGAGCGCGAACTTGCTCGCGCTGTACAGTCCGCTGAACGGCAGGCCGAGCACGCCGGCCAGCGAGCTGATGTTGACGATATGCCCGCCACCTTGACGGCGCATCGCTGGCAGAACCGCGCGGCACACGCGCAGGACACCGAAGAAGTTGGTTTCGAGTTGCGCCTTGGCTTCCGCGATCGACGTGTCCTCGATCGCACCCATCCACGCATTGCCGGCGCAGTTGATCACTGCGTCTATATGCCCAGCCTTCTCGACAATGCCGCGCACGCCCAATTCCACGGAGCGGTCGTCGTCGACGTCCATCGCGATCATTTCCACTGCTCGGTGATCGCCAGCCGCCGGGACTCGCCGCTGCGCGCCAAACACGTGGTAGCCGCGTGCCGACAAATGCTCGGCGCACACCTTACCAATGCCTGACGATGCGCCGGTGATGAGGACGACTTTCTGGATTGCTCCAGAGCTATCGAGTGACCTGCCCAACGCGGTCATGTCCAGCCCTCCTCCTCTGGCGAGACTACGTCTGCCTCAGAGGCGCCGCCGAAGTGCGGCGGCGTCAGTTTCGATATCAACGTACTCGCTCAAACCCGAGTTCGCGTAGCTCGCTTGCGCCAATGCCTTCCAGCGTGCCCGCATTTCGTGCGCACCACAGCACGCGGTCGAGGGACGGCTCGAGGTGCTGATCTGACCAAGGACTCCATTCGCGCCGCCACAACTCGTGGAATCCGGCCGCCCGTAGGATGCGGCTCATCTCCCTATCATCGTGCAGGTATTCGAAGAGCGTTGTCTCGTGCTTGGTGAAACCCCTTGCCCCATCCTTCACATAGGCGATCATGCGTGCACTCGCGCGACGGGCTCGTGGCTGCCAGTCGCACTCCATCACCAGGTCACCTGTCGGT
The DNA here is from genome assembly GCA_016178705.1 of Deltaproteobacteria bacterium. Lineage (NCBI taxonomy): Bacteria > Pseudomonadati > Myxococcota > Myxococcia > Deltaproteobacteria bacterium. The sequence continues at coordinate 73,668 of JACOST010000015.1, forward strand.
CCCTCCATGAGATACGTTTTACCAGCCCAGTACGCCTCGAAGCAGAAGCGGTTCAGCGCATCGAAGATCAGGAGGCCACCGGGGAGGAGGCTGGCGCGGGTTCGGGTGAACATGCGCCGGAGGTAGGCAAGCGAGGATATGTGATTCACGATGTCGGCACAGGCGACAGCCAAGGCGCAGTCGAGCCCGCTTGGAAAGGCGTCCAACCCGCTCCGTAGGAACCGCACTCGACCATCGAACCCCGCGCAACGACCGCGGGCGAGCGCCAGCATGCTACGCGATTGATCGACGCCGATCACGGATCGCCCGGTTTGGGCGATCGACAATGTCACGAGCCCGCTACCGCAACCGAGGTCGAGAATCGGCGCTTCCGAGGATGACCGGCGTAGCAGTGGGCGAACCGCGGCGAAGAAGGCGCGCGCGACTTCGATGTGCGAATCTTGCTCGTAGGTTCGCGCGAACGCTTCGTAGGGATCGGGACGATTCGCCATTCGGACTAGTCCCTTCAAACCAGATTGCAGTTGCCGGAAACGGTTGCGAGTGCGCCGCCCATGTTCAACTCCGCAACGTCAGCTCGGGATGGCGTGCCGCGATCATTCGCCGCAGGCCGTCGCGCCAGTGAACCGTGGTGTGGCCGATGAGTTCGTGCATGCGCGTGAGGTCGACGGTGATGCTGCCGATCGTTTTGTCGGTGGTGACGAACTTGGGTTCGTGCCCGGTGAGCTGACCAAGATAGCCGCACCACTCCTCGATGCTCGCCGCGTCACTGCCGCCCCAGTTGAGGACCGTCGCGGGCACCGACGCGATCGCGAGTAGCTTCGGAATGTGAGCGAAGATGTCGTCTTCGTGGATCGGATTGAACAAGTTGGGCTGTTCCGGATTCAGCGGGATCGGTCGACCGGCGAGCAGCCAATCGAGATGCATCGCTGGCCAGCCGCCGTTGTTGCCGTATGGCACGCTGAGGCGGACGATCGTCGTCGGCAGATTCCATTGCCGCGCACTGAAGCGCGCCATCGTTTCCGCGGCAATCTTGCAGATGCTGTATGTCGGGAGCATCACCCGGTGGTTGTCGCCGAGGGCATCGGTTTCCTTCAGCGGCCGATGCCCCGCGTGTTGATAGACACCGGCCGACGAGCACTGCAGCCAGGCTTTGGCTTTTCGGCAGTGATACATCAACCGTCCGGTGCCCTCGGCGTTGGCGGCGAGATCGGAGGCGAAGTCGCCGTCGCGGCTCTTCATTACGGCGAGATTCAGCACGTAGGTGAAGTCGTCGGGAACCTGCGCGAACGAGTCGCTGGCTAGATCGGCTTGCAGGCACTTCACGCCGATGGCTTCGAGTCGAGCACGATCGGCCGCGTTGCTGAAACGCGCGAGCCCGTGGACATCATTGTGCCTCACCAATTCGCGCGCAATCGGGAAGCCCACCTGGCTGGCGGGGCCGGTGATGAGGATTTTCTCGTCACGCAGCATGGTGCTCTTACAATGGCGCGGCCGAGAACACGCTCGCTGCCGACCCGCGCGGTGAGACTACTTGGGAACCTTCGCGCCCTGCGCTTTGCAGCCCGCTGACAGCTCGGCTTCGTGCTGCTTGAGGCACTTCATCACCCGGCCCCCGCCTAACTCGACGCCCTTGCAAAATTTCTCGCGATCCTCTTTGCAGGGGCCTTCGCCTTTCTGTGCCGCTGTGAAGTGACTTTTGCATTCGGTTGACAGCTCGGCCTCGTGCTCCTTCAAGCACTTGACGATGCGGCCGGCGCCAGCCTGCGTGTCTTTGCACAGCCGCTTGATGTCTTGAGCGCAGGCTTCTTCCCTCGCCCAACCAGTGACGGGCCAAAGCGTCAGCACCGCTATACCGGCGAGCCCAATGATCGCCGCGGTTGGGGTTATGTGCCTCAGAACTCTTAACGGATGCATGTAACCTCCTTCAGTTCGTCTGCGGCGCACCATCGAGGCGCGTCGTGAGTACTTGGACCATGGCCGCGTGGATGGCGCCGTTCGATGCGGCGGTCTGCTTCCCGTGGAGATCGAGCGGCGCGCCACGGAAGTCGCTGATCGTGCCACCCGCTTCGTGGATGATAAGTGCGCCGGCCGCGATGTCCCATGGGCTCAGCTTGAACTCCCACACGCCGTCGAGGCGACCACAGGCAACGTAGCAGAGATCGAGCGCGGCCGAGCCGCCGCGACGAATCCCTTGCGCACGGCGCATCATGTCGTCGACAAAGCCGAGGTAGTAGTCGGCGTGCGTGCGTCGATCGTACGGGAAGCCGGTGCCGATCAAGGCCTGCCCAAGATCGCCGACGGTGGAGACGTGGATCGGCTGACCGTTGAGCGTGGCGCCATTGCCAAGACTGGCCACAAAGGTTTCGTCGCGGATCGGGTCGTGGACAATGCCAAACACCAGCTCGCGCCCGCGGGCGAGACCGAGCGAGACGGCAAAATGCGGAAAGCTGTGGACGAAATTGGTGGTGCCGTCGAGCGGATCGAGATACCAGATGTAGTCCTCCGAAGCCGCTGCCGCCGCGCCAGTCGAACCTTCTTCCGCGACTATGCGATGCTCGGGAAACGCGCGCCGCAAATGCCCGACGACGATCGCTTCCAACTCACGATCGGTTTCGGTTACGAGATCGACCGGTCCCTTGTGATGAACCACCTTGGGATCACGCCACACCGCGCGTAGCCGGTCGCCCGCCTCCGCTACCGCCTGCCGCGCGACCGCCTCGAACGAGTCCATGTTGGCGTGACGACTCCCATAACCATCGCCGGGAATCAAGATGTGCACGCACAGCACAGCGCATGAGGCGTAAGCGTCAGTCGACCGCCGTCAACGTTGGCTCGATGACGACAACGTGGCGCCGCGATTCCGCGCAGATGCGGGTACGTAGCTCGACTGCCGAGGGCACAATGGATGCTCCACTTCCCGCGCATGATGCCCGCTACGCCGCGTGCCGCAATTCTCCTGCTTGTCTTAACCATGCCCGCCACGGTGTATTCGCATCCAGGCGGGCTCGATGTGTATGGTTGCCACCACGATACGACGACGGGCGACTATCATTGTCATCGCGGCCAGTTCGCTGACCGACATTTCGTTTCGCAGCAGGCGATGTTGGAGCACAGGGCCTCGGCGCGTGCTCACACCGCAGCTTCACCACCGGCCGTCGTTCGGTTGCGTACGGTCACTCGCGTTGTCGACGGCGACACGCTGGTGCTCGACGGCAACGAGAAGGTGCGCTTGATCGGAGTCGATACACCGGAGACCGTGCATCCGCGCAAACCGGTTCAGTTCTTCGGCAAGGAAGCGTCGGACTTCACCAAGCGGATAGCGACCGGGAAGGTGGTGCGGCTGGAGTTCGATCAGGCCAACGCGCACTTGGGGCACAAGGATCGCTACGGCCGTACGCTCGCCTACGTGTATCTGCCGGACGACGTGATGCTGAACCGAGAAATCATCCGCCAAGGCTACGGCCATGCGTACACGAAGTATCCGTTCCGCATGACCGACGAATTCCGTAGCGTCGAGCGCGACGCGCGCGAGCACGGCCGAGGATTGTGGGGCGAGGCGGTCGCCGCCGGGCATTAGCAACCACAACGCTCCCGTTGCGATCCGCCTAGCGACTGCGCTAGGGCGAGTTGCATGAACCTGGTCGTCGACGCGGACGGACACGTATTGGAGCCGCCCGACGTGTGGGCGCGCTACATCGACCCGGCCTATCGCGCGCGAGCTATTCGCGTTCGCCGCGGTGACGACGGACGCGACGCGCTCGAAATCGACGGCCGTCCGGCGCGTCTCACCACACCCGAGATGCTCGGCGGCTTCGGCGGCATGGGCAAACCCATCGAGGAGCTTGCGATAGCGTCGCTCTCCGGCCGCTATGCCGAGAACGCTCCGTTGGCGGCCACCGATCCGGCGGCGCGGCTCGCGTTGCTCGATCGCGACGGGATCTCGCACGCGGTGCTCTATCCCAGTCTCGGTCTGCAATGGGAAGCCGAGGTCAGCGATCCGCAATACGCGCTGGCGCATTGCCGCGCCTACAACCGGTGGATCGAGGAATTCTGCGCCGGTAGTGGCGGGCGGCTCATTCCTATCGCGCACTTGTCCCTGGGCGATGTCGATGGCGCTGTGGCCGAGTTGCACCGCGCCGTGCGCGCCGGCGCGCGTGGCGCATTCGTGCTGCCCTTTACGTTGAGCGGTCTGCCGCACGGTCACCCGGCGCACGATCCGCTGTGGGCGGCGGCGCAAGATCTCGACGTGCCGATTGCGATTCACACCGGCATTGATCCTCCGGCGCGCGATCTCCATCGCCGGTTCGACGGTCTGACTTGGCCCGAAGGTGTGATGTCCGGCATCTGGTACCTCCAACTCATGTTCCCCCAGGCCGTGCAGCAAGCGTTCTCGACGTTCTTTGTGTTCGGTACCTTCGATCGCTTCCCGCGGCTCAAGCTTGTCGTGCTCGAATCGGGTGCCGGCTGGCTGGGATTCTGGATGGATCGGATGGACGCGCTGTACAAGGGACCGCTGCGCGTGACCATGCCGTTGGAACAGCTTCCCAGCAGCTACGTGCGCCGGCAGTGTTGGATCTCCGCCGATCCCGACGAAGGGACGCTGCCGTTGATGCTGGAGTACGTCGGCGACGATCGCTTCGTGTGGGCGACCGACTTCCCTCACAGTGATCACGACGCGAACTACATGGCTGAGTTGCGCAAGCTGGCCGACGGGCTGGCTCCTGTGCGCCGCCAGCGATTGCTCGGCGACAACGCTGCCGCGCTCTATCGACTCGCGTAGTTGGCGGGCCTGCGTTTACTCGATAGCTGGCGCGGTGCGCGCTTCGCGGCGGGAGCGTAGGTACTCGATGATCGGTGGCATGATCGACAACACGACAATCGCCACGATCACGTAATGGAAGTTGCTCTTCACCGCCGGCATGTTACCGAAGAAGTAGCCGGCGACCACGAATGACATCACCCAGGCGATGCCGCCGATGACGTTGAACGCCGCAAACTTCGGATAGCCCATCTGCCCAATGCCGGCGACGAACGGGGCGAAAGTACGAATGATCGGCATGAAGCGCGCCAAGATGATCGTCTTCCCGCCGTACTTCTCGTAGAACTCGTGTGTGCGGCGGAGGTGCTCCTTGTTGAGCAAGCGCGACTGCTCGCGGTTGAACACCTTCGGCCCGACCCGAAAGCCGATCGAATAGTTCACGGCGTCACCGGCGACGGCGGCGATGCACAGCAACGTGAGCAGTAGCGGCAGGCTGAGCGGCGACCCCTCGATAGACGCCAGCGCACCGACGGCAAACAGCAGCGAATCACCCGGCAGAAATGGCGTGACCACCAAGCCGGTCTCGCAGAACAGAATTACGAACAGCAGCAGATAGAGCCACGGCCCGAGCATGCCGGCCCAGTCGTTCAGATGAACGTCGAGGTGAAAGAAAATCTCGAACAGTTGTCGGACTAGATCCATGCGTGTCTCCGGGTGTGGCCGCCTCGCTCACAGGACGTAACAGAGTGCGGCAGTGCTCTCAATGGGCGCGCCGTTCCGATCTTGGTGCAACCCGTGTCTTGCGAGCCATTGGTCCGCCACCGGCGTGATTTGCAGCAATCTGCGCCTTGGCTGCATCTCTGCAGAGGAGACTTTGGAGATGCGGATATGCGTTTGCTTGAACGACAGGTGGTCAAGACGAGCGGGCTTGCAATGTTGCTGCTGGCCCTGCCGCTCAGTACTCGGCTGGCGGCCGCAGAAGATGCAACCGTCTACTGGAACAATCTCGGTATGCACCCGGTGGGGCAGGTGTGGGTGAACCAGCATCCCGACGCGGTTGAACTGGGTGACCTGGCGCGGTGTCCGGCATGCCACGGCGCGGACTACCGCGGCACCGCTATCTCGCGCACGCGCGCGGATCGGGTGTTGCACACCGAGTTCGGCACCAAACACTTCTGGCCAGGTTTTCAGGTGGGGTGCTATACCTGCCATATTGGCCCAGGCGGTGACGATGCAAATCCGAATCATCCACCGCTCGTGAGTGACGCCGCGGCCGCGACATCGGCCGACACGCCGGCGATGATTCGCCTCAGCGCCAGTGATGCCGACGGCAACCCACTGACCTTGCGCGTCGTCTCGCAACCAACTCATGGCACCGTGGAACTGAGCGGAACGGTGGCCACCTATGTTGCCGATGCCGGGTTTTTCGGCTCGGACATATTCACGTTCGCCGCGTGGGATGGATCGAGCGATTCCAACCTCGCCAGCGTGGCGATCGACGTCGTCAACGGTTTGTCCGGCAGTGCGCCAGCATGTCCCGGAGATTGCAGCAACGACGGCGCCGTGACTGTCGACGAGTTGATTCACTGCGTCAGTATCGCGCTCGGTGCACCCCTGGGTGATTGTCCGCCATGCGATGTCAGCGGCGATAACTTGGTGACCGTCGACGAGCTGGTACAGGCGGTGACGGCGTCGTTGAACGGCTGTTCTGGGCAACCGGCGCCAACTGGAGCAGCGACGGCCACGCCGACACCGACTCCGACGCCACGTTCGAGCGAGGCGCCGACAGCGACACCGACGATGCCAGCATCCGCGACGCTCGCGGACGTGCAGGCAATCTTCACCAGCAGTTGCACGGATGCGGCTTGTCACACCGCCGCAGATCGGGCCGGCGATCTGGTGTTGGAGCCCGGCAGCTCGCACGCCGCGCTCGTCGGTGTGTTGCCAGCAAACCCCGCGGCGCTGAGCGACGGGTTGCTGCGCGTCAACCCGGGCAATCCCGCCGCCAGCTTCCTCGTAACCAAGCTCACCACTCCGCTGCGTGGGCAAGGGTCGAAGATGCCGATCGGCAAGCCGTCACTCACCACGGCGCAGATTCAAGTGATCCGCGACTGGATCACGCACGGAGCGCTGCCGTAACTACTAGTGGCGTGTCTCATAATCGCGTTTACCGATCCGCTGACGCAACTGGGAGGGCGAGGCTTCTGCCGAGCCGCACGGTGCATGCCAAGCGGCTCGCCGGGAGGCTCGCCTCCCGTTTCGAATCTCGAGACGCGGCACTAAAGACCCGAGCGCGTTCGCACATCGTCGGCGCTGCGCTCATCGAGGTGCGCCGTGCAGTTGAGTAGCCGCACGACATATGGTGGCGCGGTGTCGATGATGGTCAGCGAAGTATTGCCCCAGCGCTGCGGGGCGGCGACACCCGCCGGCAATTGCAGATGCCTCTGCGCCAGTGAGGCACACACGAGTCCGTGGGTGACCACGGCGAGATGCCCGCGGGCGCGAGTCGCGGCGTCGGTGATTGCGACCCACGCGCGATCGACTCGCTGATGAAACTCCATCCAGCGCTCGCCGCCAGGTGGCTCGTAATCCGGCCCCAGGATGTCGACGTCGAAGTCCGCATACGCTCGCCCCCGGATGTCGCCGTAGTTGCGCTCTTGCAGGAGCGCGTCGAGCCGGAGCGTGGCGCGGGTCGTGGCTTGCACGATTTCAGCGGTTATGCGCGCCCGCGGGAGATCGCTCGTGATCACGTTGGTGATGCCTTCACCGGCAAGTCGGCGCGCGAGCAGCCCGGCTTGGGTGATGCCGCGCTTGCTCAGCGGCGCTTCAGGCGTTTGCACTACGCGCGCCGCGTTCGAATCGGTTTCGCCGTGTCGGATGAGATAGATCGCCATCGCGCGACGGTCAGACACGTTCGCCGCGCGGCTGTCAATCGGAGAGGACGCAAAATTGTAAGGATACAGCTCGCGCTGGGTCGCCTCAACCCGCATCGCATTTCGTACCGTGTTGCGCGTTGTGCTATCAGACTTCCATGGACGATAGTATGAAAACCCTGCCAGGCTACCGTTGGGTCATCATCGATCCGGAACTGCTCGGTGGGCAGCCGGCGATTCGAGGAACGCGATTGTCCGTGGCGCATGTGCTCGCGTGTCTTGCTGAAGGGATGACCGGAACAGAGATCGCGATCGACTACGCGGGCTTCCCGCCCGAAAGCATTCCTGAGGTTCTTCGTTTCGCGTCCGAGGAACTTGAGCAGCGTCGCGGCGCCAATGTGGCTGCTTGACCACAACGTTCCTGTTCAGTTGCGGGAGGTACTGGTCGAGTTCGGAATCGAGGCGGACACGGCCTTTGGGCGCGGCTGGCAAGCGTTGCGCAACGGCGATCTGGTCGAGACCGCCATTCGGCGGAGTTGCAGTGACGGTAGGCGTGATCGGCGGATACGCGTCGCCCGTCCACGGTGACGCGGGCGGCTCCGGAGGGCTACTCGACCTCGACACGATAGCTGATGACCCATAGGTCAAGTTGCTCGAGACGCGCCTTCCAGCGACCTTTGAATTGCCGCATCCATTGCCGATTCTTGGGCGTGTCGGGCGCATCGACAACCAGCTTCACGAGGGTGTCGCGGTACGTCACGCCGCCCTGTCGCCAATGGCCCTCGACCTTCTGCGTTTCGTAACTTGCCGCGCCGAAATGATCGACGATTTGCAGCACCGCCTCCGCAAGCCAATCGGGCGGCACCTCGCGCCCATCATTGAACTGAAGTGGGAGCAGCACCTCGAATCGCCGCCACCTGCTGCTCATAGGTCGCCTTTCCCTTGACGATGAACGGAATGCTCTGATCGGCGAGGGCTTCCAGCGCCGCTTCCGGCACGAGATGCTCGCCGGTGCGGAGGACACGACCTGAGAAGCGGCCAAGCATGAAGCCCAGCGCGCGCTTCTCGGTCTCTCGATCCGGGAAGGTGATCGTCACCATGGTCTCGCTCCTTCAAACATCGCTCGAAGTCTACCACTGATGATTCGACGCGCGCAAAGCAAAGCGTTGCCAACCGCGCGCACGAGTTCGTCGACCGAGATCATAAGGTACTCCGTGCCTCCGACTGCCTACTGCCCTCTGTCTACTGCCTACTGTCTCTCCGCGCATCTACTCAGCGCGATGTTCACCCCTTGGATCAACTCGTCGACCGTCACGTCCGTGCTGTGATCGGCATCGAACTGCGGACAATCGCTGAGCGGTGACACTCCGAGCGCGATGTTCACGCCTTTGACGAGCTCTTCGACGGTGACGGTGTCGCTGCTGTCGCAGTCGCCGGCGCAGGGGATTGCTGTTGCGGTCGGCGGTAGCGGCGTTGCGGTTGGAGTCGCTGTGACGGTAGGCGCAGTCGTCGGACACGGAGTCGGAGAGGCGTGCGGCGTTGTAGTCTGACTCGCAGTCGGGGGCGGGCTGATGACAGCCGTGTTGTTTGGCGTCACAGCGATCGATGGGGTGCCGGCGGTAGAGAGCGTCGGCGTCGCGGTGTTGATTGGCGTTTCTGTGGGCGAATTGGTCGCCGTCGGCAGTAGCGGAGAAGTGGTTGGACTACTTATCGCTGTTGGCGTGAGCGTCGGAACTGGCGTCGCGGTCGGAGTGTCCGCTTCAGTGCTACTCGGCGCGAGTGTGGGAGTTACGCTGAACGACTCCGTGGCGGTGGGGGCTACCGTGTCTGTTCGCGTTTGAGTGGCGGTCAGCGTCGCCGTTTCTATTGGCGCGCTGGTCGCGGTGTTTGTCGGTATCGAGGTAGCAGTCGTCGTGGGCAAATCTGTCATCGTCTCTGGCGGCGTCGCGGTGGGCGTTGCTGACGGGCTGGTGCTCGACGTGAAGGTTACTGGGGCCGAGTTGGTCGGCACGGGCGTCGTGCTCGCCGTACTCGTTGGAGTAACGGTGGGAGTACCGGACGGCGTGTCGGTAGGCGTCTCTGTAAGCGTTCTCGTTGCGCTGTGGGTTGGTGACGACGTTGACGACGCTGTCGCTGTGCCCGTACTAGTCGCGGTGAGCGTATGCGTCGGGATTGCTGTCAGTGTTGACGTGCGGCTCATCGTCCAGGTCGCGGTGGGCGTCAACGTTCCAGTCGGCGTAACGGTTGCCGTTTGGGACGGTGTGAAACTTGGGCTTGCCGTGGCGCTGGTAGTCGGCGTGAACGACGGCGTGCCGGTGAACGAAGCGGTAGGAGTCGGTGTTGGTGCTTGCGATGGCGAGCTGGATGGCGTCGGGCTCGCCGTTGAGGTCGCGGTGCTCGTCGCTGTGGCGATAGATGTGCTCGTCGCCATCGAAGTGATCGTGGCCATCGAGATCGCTGTCGCAGTGAACGTGCTCGTGGGGGTGGACGTTGGCGTCCGGGTGGGTGTCTGAGTTGCTGTGCTCGTACTCGTCCGGGTCGGTGTGGGTGAGTTGGTCGGTGTGCGAGTGGGCGTATCGCTCGGTGTTGAGGACGGCGTTCTCGTTGCTGTAGCGGTAAGGGTGTTCGTTGGGGTCGAAGTGCCCGTGTGGGTTGCAGTGGATGTCGCAGTGAATGTGCTCGTGGGGGTCGCCGTTGGCGTCCGGGTGGCTGTCTGAGTTGGTGTGTTCGTACTCGTCCGGGTCGGTGTGGGTGAGTTGGTCGGCGTGCGGGTCGGTGTATCGGTCGGTGTGGAGGTCGGCGTTCTCGTTGCTGTAGCGGTGGGGGTATTCGTTGGGGTCGAAGTGCCCGTGTGGGTTGCAGTGGATGTCGCAGTGAATGTGCTCGTGGGGGTCGCCGTTGGCGTGCGAGTGGCGGTCTGAGTTGGTGTGCTCGTACTCGTCCGAGTCGGTGTCGAAGTGGCGGTGTTGCTTGGTGTCGCAGTCGCGGTTCGCGTTGGCGTGTTGGTAGCGGTCTGGGTCGGCGTATTCGTGGGCGTTGCCGTCGCGGTGCCCGTACTCGTTGCTGTCCGCGTCGGAGTGTTCGTGGGCGTACGAGTCGCAGTTGCTGTTGCCGTTCGAGTCGGCGTGCGCGTGGGCGTCGTGGTCGGTGTGGGCGTTGGCGTGTTGGTCGGCGTTGGCGACGACGTGGACGTGGCGGTGATAGTTGCGCTTGGCGAAGCTGTTGGAGTTGGACTCGCGCAAGCGCACTCCGGTCTGCTGAGCGCGTCGGCGGCGCACGCCTCATCCCATTGAACCTCGCAGCACCAGATGTTGGCGGTGCAGACCACGCTTCGACAGCTTGGATTCACACATCCAGGGCCTACTTCGGCTATACAGCAGTCGCCACTCGGGGTCGGCGTCGGCGTCGCGGTTGCCGTAGGCATCGGACTCGGGGTTGCTGTCGGCGGCGGTGCAGCGGCGTCAAGGTTAATCTGGTCAATAGCCATGCTGTTGTATGGGCTATCGCACTCGTACCCCTCCAGCCTCAGGTGGAGATTCTGTCCGCTGCTTTGGATCGCATATGGCTCGAAGCTGAAGTTGCCCGTCCTGTTTGCAGCAGTCGCTGTGCCTGCGATGCTACCATCAACGTTGATCGTAAAATCCAGACTCACAGGGCTAGCCATCGGTTGGGAGCCGGACGATGAGATGCCAACCCTCCCAAGCTGTACTCCGTTATCGTAGAGGGCGACGCTGGTCGAACCTCCCGCTCCGGGATTCTGGAACAACTCGACGCCGTAACCGCCATAGAAGCTGCTACCAGTGCTCCGTATCGTTACGAAGTGGGCAAAGCCGTCCTGATTCGGGCCGCAGCCAATCAACTGGGCGCGCAGGTGAGCTGGGAAAGAGAAGGCCAGCGACCGGTACACACCGGCACCGCTCACCCCAAGAAGTCTGTTTCCTGCGATCGAGATGTTGCCGAACTGCTCGGTCCATCCGTTCCCGGCATCGGCCGAATCCGGCCGATTGAAATCGTCTTGGAAAGACACAGCACCCGGGGTCGGCGTCGGGCCGCTTGGTGTAGCCGTAGGCGGCAGCACGCCTGTGCCGTTTACGGCGATATCAATCTCGTACGTTGTCGGGTCGCACACTGGCGGGCTGAATTGTGAACATCGCAGGTACGTGATGCCAACGGTGGCAATCGCTGATCCGGCTGCGGATGGAGCGAACGCCACCTGGAATGCACTTGAGGAATTGCCTGCGAACATCGTATTCGACGCGGGTCCACCGGACACAACGAATGCCCCTCCCATGCCTCCCTTGCTGGCAATGTTTTGCAGACGCATAGGATTGGTGGACACCACACGGAACGCCACGCCTGTGGCGGCGCCAGTTTGGCCGACAAGTGTGTCTGGAAAATTGATGCCTCCAGGCCAGACTTGGACGTACCCGTCAGATATCTGCCCCGGAGGAGTCGGAACCTGTGTGGCGGTCGGCAGATTCGTCCATGTGCGCGTTGGTGTCGCGGTGGGAGTCGCGCTGGGCTGCTGGGTGCCTGTCGATGTTCGGGTTGGAGTTAGCGTCGGCGTACGAGTGGGGATTGCTGACGGCGAGCTTTGACAATCGGGAACGGCGAGGTACTCGCACTGACCGGTGATGCACCTTCCTGTTGTGCACTCTGGGCCACTCACGCATTCCGTATCCTGACAACAGCTAGTCCCCGTGGCGCTCCCTCCAGACGAGCTCGGCGCGATGCATGCTGAAAGTGCCGTCACCGCAACTACCTCCGTGTAGTAGTGCCGACCACCGATTACCGCGTGTGAGGCCACGAAATAGGTTTTCGGTTCCGGGAAGGAAACGACATCATTGAAGATACCCTGTCCGGTCTTCGCTGAAGTGCGATTGCACGACGGGCGACCATCGCAGGTGGCGGCTGATACGTCCTGAATCGTGTCGACGTGGATGTTTGTGTGGGTCGTTGGCGTGTTAACGAGCCAGTAGAGGCGAAGGGAGCTTCCCGCAGACACCAACGATGGAGGCAGCGCCGCCCATTGGAAAGGACGGCGCTCCCACAACCGGACGTTCAGTCCGGGCAGGTCTGGTCGGTAAGGATCTGGCCCTTTGCCCGCCAGGTCGCCTTCCCAACCGTAGGGATCAACGGGAATATCGTCTTTTCTCACCTCGAAATGGAGATGAACAGGGAATGCGTTAGCTTTACCGCTGCAGCCACGGCCACCCGCGGTCCCGATCTGGGTCCCGCGACCAACGAACTTAGAAGGTTCGTACGCGCCTGACGCATTTGTCACGCTCGAATCCAGCGTGTCCAAATGCAGATAGACGGTCGAGTAGCCTCCGCCGTGGTCGAGGTAGACGGCCCCGCAGCAACCGGCCGTGCAGCCACAACTCGCGCTGCAAGTACCGCTGCTGCGCGCTATCGTTGTCCCGTCGGCGGCGGCGTACACTGGGAGGGGCTGACCGTTGGTTGAGAAGTCGTATCCGGGGTGCCCGTCGTAGTAGAGACGTGTCTTGTCGCTGTCACCACTGTAGCTTCCGTTGACCATGAAACTTGGCTGTGTGTCACTTCCGAACCCGTGAAGAAGCGAGCCGCCAAACGATACTGGATTAGAATCGGGGTTTGTGTCGCCAACTTCACCCGTGAACGCTCGGACTCGGCTGTCCGGGACATAAGCAGCGGGCGTCTCGTGGTCCATGACGGTGACTATGCTTGCGCTCCATGGGTCGACGGAGGGGCCGGTCTGAAGAGGGAACGAGAGCGGGAACGTCTCGGCCGAAGCATCACGTGCAGATGCCGCAACCAGGCACCCAAGGAGCAAGACGCGCCAAGAGGGGCCAAGCTCGGTGTGGCGCGCTCGCCTTCGAGGGTGAGCGCCCTCGGTGGGGTGTCGCACCGTGAGCAGCAACGCTCTGGCGAAGATGGCGATTTTACGCGCCCCACTTCTGATTCGTACCCGGTCGCTCATCGAGAACCTTCCCTGTCTCCCTGAGCAGCGCTACTGTGATTCCGCTCGTGACTCGCCTCTGCTGCGCCTTGATCCGTTCGGCGACAACGGTTATCTGCCTTTGAATCATGAAGCCCCCTCTCCATCCGTTGCGCGGCAACGGGTAGTCCTTCACTGTCTGTAGGCGCTCCACTTTCACGCCATTCGCTCCACTTTCGTCCGCTGCCGCAGTTCTCATTCCTCCCACCTGATTTCTTGGGGCGGGTTGTATCGGAAGGCGTGGCGCTCGTAGGTAATGTGCCGCTCAAGATGCTCGCCGAGCGGAGGGCTGCTTCGCTGGATCGCGGCGCGGGCGCGAACGATCGCTTTGGAGATATTCTTTCGGAGCTGATCAATTGTGTTTCCCACGTTGCCGCGACGGAGCTGGCGCTCGATCGCATCGCGTTCGACATCGATTGCGGCGAGTCGGGCCGCGTCGTTGAGGCGCGACGCTTCGCTGCGCTCGTGGAGCAAATCGCGCAAGCGCGCTCGGCAGGCGCGTAGCGCCCGCGCATCGAGCGCCGGTTCACCATTATCGAGCTGCATCACTTCCAGATGGTCGTCGCAAACCAGGGCGGCGCTCGGTGCTGCGGAGGTAACCGCTCGCTGCAAATCGATGACGGAAATCCAGCGTCCAGGATTGCGCAGCAGATGCGCCACATAGTGCAGCGCCTGCGCCTGGCGCACGCGAACCGGCCGGCCTTGCCAGCGCACGGTCCAGCGCTTGCCGTCGAAGCGGAAGACGTTCTGCGGCTGGGGTAGGCGCAATGCTTGTTCCCGCAGCGCCAGTGTCTGCCGGAGGTAGCCGTTCATCCCGAGCTGCTCGTAGGTGGCGATGGCGTCGCTGAGGAGCGTGAGAGGCGTGCGCGGCTCTGTTGGTGGGGAAATCCCCCCTTGCCCCCCCTTTTCAAATGGGGGTTCTTCACCTTCAGCGATTCGGATCAGCATCTCGGCGTACTGGTGTTGCGTGCGGGCGACGAAGCCGCGCGCACCTAACCGTGCATTCATGGTGAGCGCGGCTTCGAAGTGGTGCGCGGCGATGTCCCATTGCCGCATCAGCGCCGCGAGGAGCGCGAGCGCCCGCGACATCGATCCGTCGCAGGCTTCGCCGAAAGCCACTACTACGGTCTGCTCCGCGTATGGAAGCAGCGCGTCGTACAACACGCGCGCTCGACGGGTGTCGCCGAGCGCGACGCAGGCATGCGCGAGCTTTTCCATTGCGTTGATCCAGTTGGCGTCGCGCGGAATGTCGCCGAAGTCATTTGCCGCAAGTCGCTCGAACTCCGCGCGAGCCTCCGCCACGCGCCCGACTTCCGCATAGAGCAGTGTGAGACCGCAGCGGATCGCGGGCATGGTGGGGTACTCGTCCGCGAACCAGCGGATCTGGTCGGTGATCTCTTCGAGCCGTCCCTGATCGCGGCGCAATAAGAAGAATTGGGCTCCGAAGGCCAGCGCGCGGTTGGGGCTGTGCGCTCGTTCGCCAAGGTGCAGCGCCTCGTCGATGAGGGGCCCGGCTTCGGCAAGGCGCCCCGCCAACAGGGCGCGCATCGCGCGATAGACCGCGACACGCCAGAGATCGAACGAGCGGCGTAAGCTGTGTGCTTGCCGCGCGCAGATGTTTAGCTCGATGTCGACGCCACGGATATCACCGAGCGCGAGCAGGTCGACCAACCGCCAACTGTGACCTTCCAGCTCCAGTTTCGAAG
Source organism: Deltaproteobacteria bacterium (assembly GCA_016178705.1). Classification (NCBI taxonomy): domain Bacteria; kingdom Pseudomonadati; phylum Myxococcota; class Myxococcia; species Deltaproteobacteria bacterium. The sequence continues at coordinate 88,983 of JACOST010000015.1, forward strand.
CGTCAATCGATTCGGCCAATTGAATCTGGCGATCGGCCATGGTCAGTCGCTCTCGCGCATTGTCGGGCCCGAGCAGGGCGAAGTGCGCATCGCCGATCACTTCGGCGAGCACGCGGGTATCCCCAGCCTCCTCGGCGAGCGCGAGTGCTTCGCGGCTATTGCTCACGCGCTCCTCTACCGTTCCAGTGAAGTACTGCATCATTGCCAGCTTGCCGAGCACACACGCGCGCCATACCGGCTTGCCGCCATCGAGGCGCGCGTTCGCTTCGGTCAGCAGCGCAATGGCGGTGTCGTCGACCTGCGGATCGACATCGCCGGGGTTGGCGTAGTGCAGCGCCGCTTCGGCGAATAGCTCCGACGCGTCGAGTTCACGAGCGCGGCGCAACGCTTCGAGCAATGTACGGCGCCCCTCGATCGTTTCACCGACACACATCTGTGCTTCGCCCAACGCCACGAGCAATTCGACGCGTTGTCGCGCGCCGGCTTCGCCCGCATCGGCCATCGTGTCGAGTATTCGCAGAGCGCGCTGGTAACTTCTCGCGGCTTCCTCGTGTGCGAGACGCCCCGTTGCCGTACGGGCGGCGCGGATGGTGACGTCGAGTGCTCTTGCGGCGGTGCCGGTCGGGATCGCCTGGAGCAGATGGTGCGACAGCTCGTTGAAATCACCGTCCGGCAACGACTCCAACGCGTCGGCGGCGGCGCGATGTAAGCGGGCACGTTCGGTCGGCGACAGATCCTCGTACACCGTGTCGCGAATCACGGCGTGCATGAAACGCAGCCAACCTCCCTCGTCAGGCATCTCGCTGATGATGCGAGCCGCGTGAGCCTCGGCGAGGAGATCCGCCACATTCGATACTCTGTCGTCATCGGGACCGTACACGCGTGCCGCGGCGGCGACGGCAAGCGCGGAGAATTCTCGGCCGAACACCGCCGCCATCCGCAACGCGAGTTGGCATTGTGGCGAAAGCCTCTCGACCCGGCGCCGCAGGATCAGGCGCAAACCCTCGGGTACGGTCATCGCCACTGCGTCAGTCCAGTTGACGAGCGGCCGGTCTTCGGCGGCGAGCTGCCGCACGAGTTCTCGCACGTAGAACGGGTTACCGTCGGTCTGCTGGTGCAGCGCGCTCATCAGAGCGTCGGGGGCGTCTTGATCGATCGCGTGAGCCACGAACGCTGTGACCTCAACCGGGGAGAGACCACTCAACGGTAGTACGCGGGCGCTCGTGACCAACTCGCCAAGGACTTCATGCAGAGGACTCTGCGTCGCGACCTCGGTGTCGCGATAGGTGGCGATGATGAGGAGGGGAACGCTCGCGAGTTCACGCGCCACGAAGTGCAGGAGCCGGAGCGAAAGAAGGTCGGCGCGGTGGAGATCTTCGACGACGAGGGTGAGCGGCTCGCGGCTCGCGGCGCGGCGTAGAAAGCCGACGACGCTCTCGAACAAACGCAGACGGCCCTGTTGCGCATCGATGGTGGGAGCCGTCGTCAGGTTCGCGAGGCGTTTGCTCAAATGCGGCACGAGCTGGAGGAGATCCGCCGCGCCGGGGCCGAGCGTCTGACGCAACACCCGAGCGGTGTGTCGCCGCGAATAGCTGTCGATGATTTGAGACCAGGGCCGGAACGCCGCGGCCCCATCGCTTTCCCAGCAACGTCCCCACAGAATCGGCGCACTGCTCTGGGCAGCGAACTGCTCCAACAGCGTTGTCTTCCCGATCCCTGACTCGCCTCCGATGAGCACCAACCGGCCGTGACCCGTGCGCGCGCCGTCGGATGCTTCCCGAAGCGCTGCCAACTCGTCGCTGCGCCCGACGAAGATCGTGTCGATGTCTGCTGCTCTCGACCTCATGACTCGCGGTTACTCGGTCGCACGCATAGAGCGGGCGCGCGGCGCGCGTCAAGTCGGCCACGGACGATTGTAGGGGCAGCGCCGCCGTGGAAGAGTGCCCCCATGGGCGAGATCGCCGGGATTCATCACGCCAATGTGTCGCGCTTCTTTCGCGAGCACGTGCCCGGCGGTGATTGCGCGCTGATGTTCTCGTTGATCAGCGGCGGCCGCTCGAATTTGACATATCTGGTGCGCGGCGGTGAGCGCGAGTGGGTGTTGCGCCGGCCGCCACTCGGTCACGTGTTGCCGACCGCTCACGACATGGCGCGCGAGTACACCGTGTTGTCGGCGCTGGCGCGCACCGACGTGCCGGCGCCGCGACCCATCGCGCTGTGTGATGATCCGGCCGTCAACGAGATGCCCTTCTACGTGATGAACTTCTGCCAAGGCGTTGTCCTCGCCACCGAGATGCCGCCGGGTTACGCGCCGACTGAATCCGATCGCCAGCGTATCAGCCAGGCGTTGGTGGACACGCTGGTCCGCCTCCACGCCGTCGACTATCGCGAAGTTGGGCTTGAGAGTTTTGGACGACCCGACGGCTACATCGAGCGACAGGTGCGGCGTTGGGCGCAGCAATGGGAGCGTTCGAAAACCAGCGCGCTGCCCGAGATCGACGAATTGATCCGGCGACTCAACGCGGCGCTACCGCCATCGCCCGCTGCGACCATCGTTCACGGCGACTATCGCCTTGGCAACATGGCCCTCGATCCGAACGATCCGGGCCGCGTCGTGGCGATCTTCGATTGGGAGATGGCGACCCTCGGCGATCCGTTGTCCGACCTCGGCTACACGCTGATCTACTGGTACGAAGCTGGTGATCCTGAACAAGACGGCGGCGTCGGCACGATGGCGCGCTTCACCGCCAAGCCGGGCTTCTTCACCCGCGCCGAAATCGTCGCCGCCTACGCCCAGCACAGCGGCCGCAACGTCGATGCGATCGAGTTCTACCAAGTGCTGGCGCTCTACAAGTTGGCAATCATCAGCGAAGGCATCTACGCCCGCTACCTGCAAGGCAAGACCTACGGTGAAGGGTTCGCAGGGATGGCTCGCTCCACCAGCGCCCTCGCGCAGCGCGCGCTGCGGATCGCCGAGACCGCGAGCGACGCGCGATTGCGTGGGCTACGCAGCTAGCGAGCGGCGTCACTCTCGCCAACCAGGTGGTAGCGGTAGTTCGCGATCGCCGACCTTCGCAGGCAGGGCACGAATGAGAACGCGCGTATCGCTTCCGAAGTACATGCTCTCGACGTCGAGCTTGAGCGGTGCGTCCTTCCCTGCCTCAATGGTCGTATCGGTCCGATAGCGGAGCGTGTCGCGCGGCTTTGATTCTTCACTCGCCATCAGAATGACCTCGTAGCGAATGCCTACGACGCGCTGACTATGGCGATTCAAGACCTTTCCCCGAATCTTCGCCATGCGACTATGGCCGCAGCTTCTGTACGAGTGTCCAAGGAATCAGGAGCCGATCGATCGTCATCTCCTGCCACGTGAGCGCGTCGCGACGGGAGATCAAGCCGAGACGATACTGCGTGAAGCAGAGCCCGTTCCACACAACGAACAAGCTGAGCAGGACCGCCCACGACGCGGTGCGCATGCGTTGGCGCGAGGCTGAGAGCAGAGCGGCGAGCGAGAGGGCGAACAGCGGCAACAGGCCGGTGAAGCGGCGTCCGCCGAATGCGTCGCCCGCCCACCAGTCTGCCGCCGCGCTGCTCACGTAGAGCTGCACGAGAAACGACCCGACTGCGACCAGTGCCAGTGCGCGCTGGCGGCGCCACAGCGGTACGATGCCGAACGCAGCCAACAAGAGGACCGGGTGCCAGCTCAACATACCGTGACGCGACGAGATCAGCGTCGCGAGCGGATGCGGGCTCGCCCACAGCATGAAGTTACTTCCCTGCGGAATGATGAGCGGAGTTCCGTACACTGTTGCCCACATGATCATCTGAGGAACGAAGCCGATGGCGAATCCCGCCGTCAGCGCCAGTGCGTTGCCCGCTAAGTCCGCGATCGACGGTTGGCGCCGGTGAATCCTCACGATCAATTCTATGATCGGCACGACGAGCACTACCCCCTCTTGCCAGCGCACCAACGCGACCAGCGCGCCCGCCAGACCGAGCGTAAACCACCACGTGCGTGGGCGCGGGCGCGTCGGCGACGACCACATCCACAAGAACAGCGCGTTCGAGAAGATCGTGAGTCCGTGTGACATCGAGGGTTCCGCGATCGTGTAGTAGATGGCGGCCGTGGCCCACCACATCGCCAAGGTGGCCAGCAGTGCGACGGTCACATCGTACAGCCTCCGTAGCAACCAGTACGTCAGCAGGAAGCCCGCGCTCGCGTAGCCGATCGTCGCGATGCAGACGGCGCTCTCGTAAAGATAGCCCACGCCGTCGACCGGAATCGCCACACCGAGTCCGGCAATCAGGAGCGAGAGGGTGTGCGCGAGACAGAAGAACGGCAGCCAGAGGAGCGCCGATCCGATCGCGAACGGATTCGCCGGTAGCCGCGTCGCCGTCGGCTCAATCGAGACGCCGAGTCGCTGATAGTCGTTGGTGAAGTCGAGATCGTGATCCAACACGATCGAGCGGACAATCGCGTAGTAGCGAAAACCATCGGAGCCGATCAGGTGGCCGTCGACGCGCGGCAACGGAATGGTCGCGACAAAGATCGCCAGGCAGAGCGCGCCTGACGCCACGATCCAACGCACCGCCTGTCGATCGTCGCGTGGCCAGTTCAGCGGCCGCCAACCTTTCCTCGGCTCTGTCTGCGCCACTCGCCCCTCGCGTTGATCAGGCTGAGAGGACCCTGAAACCTTCCTTCTCGGCCGCCTCGGCCAGGCGCTCGTCGAAGGTCACGAACTCGATCGCCGCGGTGCGCTCTTCGATCGCCACCAACGCGGCCGCCAAGTGGAGCGCGTCTGCGGCGCGCAGCGGGTGCACCTCCAGCAACCGACGGGCGCGTGCGCGCGCGGCGTCGTAGCGGATGACTTCGTTCCACGCCTGTTCCAACTTGGTGAGCCGCTGCTTGGCCACCGTGAACCGTCGCCGATCGAGTCGCCCTTCCCGGCGCTTACGCGCGAGCGCCGAGATGACTTCGGTGCTCGCAAGCGCCCACACCAATACGACGGGATCGTCGCGCAACCACGACCGGCAGGTGCGGCTGCTGACTTCCGCGCAGACGAGCGGCACGATGGCCGACGAATCCCAGAACCTCACCGCGCCTTCCGCTCTTCTAGAAGTGCATCCAAAACACCACACGGTTTTCCTGGTGGGTCGGTGTCTAAGAGACTTTTGTCGATGGCACCCGTCCCGCGGTGGATCAATCCCTTGCGCTCCATCTCAGCCAGCGCCTCGGTTCCGATCCGGCGTCCGTGCGATCCATCGGCGATGGGAATGATCTGGGCCACAGGCACGTCGCGATCGAGAATCCGAATCACTTCTCCTTTGCGCACGAGCGCCAGGTACCGGCTCAGATGATTCTTCACCTCGGATATCTTGGCCTGCTTCATCTGGCTAACATAGCTATGTCGGTTGACTTCGGCAAGGCAACTCAGCCGGCGGAATTGCAGAGCGTAGCGCTAACTGCCCTCGTTCTCGATTCGCGCTTCGGCAGTGCGCCGCAGCGCCGGCTTCTCGATCTTGCCCGACCCGGTCCGTGGGACCTCGGCTTCGCTGATCAGAAACACGTGACGCGGAACTTTGTAGCTCGCCAGGGAACTTTTGCAGAAGTCGCGGAGCGTATCCGGGCTCGTGTCCGCGCCGGCGTGCAACACGACAAAGGCGGCGATGTTCTCGCCGCGCACCGGATGTGGGACGCCGACGACGTGCGCGGCTTTGACGGCGGGATGGCGCGCCAGCGCTTCTTCAACTTCAACGGCGGCGACGTTTACACCGGCGGTCTTGATCACGTCTTTCAGTCGCGTGGCGAAATGGAGATACCCGTCGTCGTCGAAATAGCCGAGGTCGCCGGTTTTGAAGAACCCGTCGGCGTCGAACGTATTCGCGCGCGGCACTTTGTAGTAGCGCTCCATCAAGGTTGGGCCCTTCACGTGGATCTCGCCGGCTTCGCCGACGGCGACCGGTTGGCGCGTCTCGGGATTCACGATCTTGACCGTCATGCCGTCGAGCGGTTTCCCGAACGTGCCAGTGCGAATCGCCTCGGCATCGTCCCAGCGCGCCGCGGTGACGCAGGTTGCGGTTTCCGACATGCCGTAGACACCGATGGCGACGTGGTCGCTGCCGAGCAGTTGCGTCGCGAGTTGATGGTTGGTGCCCTTCTTCAGCCGCAGCGTGTGCTTGGCGAAGTCGGGATGTTCGAGTAGTGGCCCGGCTTGATGCCAGCCGGCCATGATCGTGCAGCGCTCGCGCTCCAGGAGCGTGAGCGCGCTGCCGGCGTCGACGGTTTCCTGCAAGACGATGCGGCCACCGCCAGCCATAGTCGCGAGTGCCCCGAGAATGAAGCCGCCGCTCCAAAACAGCGGCATGTGACCCCACCACGCGTCGTCCGGCGTGATGCCGAAGCACGGCGCCAGACGCCGCGCGGAGATCGTCAGCGCGGCGTGGCAGTGCAATACCGCCTTCGCTTGCGCGGTGGTGCCGGAGGTGAAGAAGATCGTTGCCCAATCGGCCGGCGATACGGTGCGCTCCAGCGCATCGAGGAAGGCGTTGTCGCATTCCGGTTGCACGTCGCCCCACCGCTCGGCGCCGGGCGCGCTGCCATCGAGCAACACCACGCGCCGCAGCGCGGGTGCGCTCGAAGAGCGCAGTTGACCCGGTTCGCTGCGGCGCAACTCGGGGATGATCTCGTTCACGCTGGCGAGATAGTCGTGCTTCAAAAATCCCGGCAGCATCAGCAGGGTCGACACGTCGCCGTGCGTTAGCGCGTAGGCGATTTCGTCGCGTTTCCACAACGTGGAGAACGGCGCCAGGATTGCGCCGATGCGCAGCGCCCCGAAGGCGATTGGTAGCCAGTCGAGGCGGTTCGAACAGAGAAAGCCGACGCGCGCGCCTTTGGTGACGCCGAGCGCGATAAGCTTCTTCGCCGCAACGCGACTCGCCTCGCGCAACTCGGCCCATGTGAGCCGCGCCGTGACCGCGTCGCGCGGCGCATACGCGATCGATTCGGCGTTCGAGTCGCGCGCCGCAACTGAGTCCAGAAACGCGCCTAGTGTCTCCACTGAGATCCGTCCTTCATTCAGATGGGTCCGCGCTACGATCAGCGAGGGAAAACCCACGGCGGGGTTTTCCCTCGCGAGTTTCTTGCAAGCCTGCCCCCGTGCGCTCGGGCGCCCGATGCTCCGCTGGGCGTCGGCACGCGAAGTGAATTCGCGCACCTCCCTTTCGCGCCCGCGGCGCTCGGCGGAGCCGGCCCTGAGTAGCCAAGCGTATCGAAGGGGGCCGCGTGATTGTGACTCGGCCTCGCGCGATCATTCTCTGCCTGCGACACGGCGCTACGCCACCAATGATGGGCTGCTGAACGCAAGCGGTGGCCTCTGGGCTTCCTTGTTTCAGCGCTTGAGGCTTGTGCGACTATCTCTGAATTTTCATCAGGGTGTGTCCGCTCTCTGCTCTTTGCGGGGCATCCGACTCCGACAGTCGGTGGAAGCACTGCCCTGCAATGCATCCACGCAGAGGCCGCCGCTCGATCAGTCCATTCAGCGCTGGCGGGAAAGAGCGAGTGCGCCAACTTGGTTCCAACGCGCGGGGCCGACTCGGCATGACGCGACCCATTTGCCCCGCTCCGAGGCGGGAAAGGAGAGCGCGAGAGGAAAACCGGCCGCGGTTTTCCTCTCGTACGGGCGCAGGGGCGCAGCCCCGCATCCGGCGCTTCCGGCGCTACATGATTGCTGCGACCGTTCATTTCATCCGCGCGTATGAGCGAGACACACGGAATCACCCGCATGCTCCCACGTTGCGCAGGCGCGCGATCTCGTCCGCCGACTTGCCGAGTTCGCGCAGAACATCATCCGTATGCTCGGCGAGACCCGGTGGCGGGATGCGCAGCGAGCCGGGCGACTCGCTCATGCGGAACAATACGTTCATCGTCTTGAACGGGCCATGCTTCGGATGCTCCCAGTCGGCCACCGAGCCGATCGCTCCCAGTTGCTCCATCTCGAAGAGATCTTTCAAACTGTTGACGCGGCACGCGGGGACATCGAAGTCGTGGCACAGCTTGAGCCAGTGTGCGCACGTATTGGTGCGAAAGATGCCGTGCAGGATGGCGAGGAACTCCGCGCGGTTTTCGCAGCGCGCGTTGTTGGTGGTGAACTTCGGGTCCTTGAGCACGTCGGCGCGGCCCAGTCCGTCCATCAAGCGCTTGCAAAAAGCGTTGGTGAGACAGGCGACGATGAAATAGCCGTCGTTGGCTTGGAACGCTTGATACGGCACGAGGTCCGGATGACCATTGCCGAACTTTTGATACTCGTGGCCGGTGTTGAGGTAGGCCGTCGAGATGTCGGCCAGCAGCGAGATCGCCGCGTCGAGCATGGCTAGATCGATGCGTTGGCCGAGCCCGGTCTGCGTGCGGTGGAGCAGCGCCAGCGCGATGGCGTAAGCCGCATACGCACCGGCGGAAATGTCGGCAATGGGTCCCGCGGCTTTCGCCGGTGGACCGTCGGGAAATCCGGTCAGCCCCATCATCCCCGCGGTCGCTTGCAGGATGAGATCCATGCCGGGGTCTTGCGCCATCGGTCCGACGCTGCCGAAGGCGGTGATCGAAGCGTAGATCAGGCGCGGGTTGAGCGGCTGGAGTTGCGCGTAGCCCAGGCCAAGCCGGTCCATGACGCCGGGGCGAAAATTTTCTACGAGCACATCCGCCGTCGCAACCATTTCCTTGACCAGCGCCGCGCCGTCGCGATGCTTGATGTCGACGCCGACGGATCTCTTGTTGCGGTTGAGTCCCCAGAAATTGAAGCTGCCGACCTTCGGATCAGCGCCGCGCGCGTAGCGGATGCTGTCACCGCGGCCGGGCTTCTCGATCTTCCACACGTCGGCGCCCATGTCGCCCAGCAGCGTCGTACACCACGGCCCCGCGGCTTGATGGCTGACATCGATGACGCGAATGCCTTTCAACGGTCCTCTATTTTCCATAGTTTCACCTTGCTTCGAATCGGTGTTCATCGGCGTTCATCGGCGGTTTCGTTCCCTCCGTCAACTGAACTGCTCCTTGAGCAAATTGGTCTGCACCTTGTTGGCGGCGTTGCGCGGCAAGGCTGCGATGAACTCGATGCGGCGCGGCTTCTTGAAACCAGACAGGCGTTGTCCCGCAAACTCCGTCAGCGCCGCCGCGTCGAGTTGCGCGCCGTCACGCGCCACTACGATGGCGGTGACTTGCTCGCCCCATTTCGGATGCGGGGTGCCGATCACCGCAACATCGGCAACATCCGGGTGAGTGCGCAGCACGTCTTCCACTTCCACCGGCGACACGTTCTCGCCCCCGGTTATGATGAGCTGCTTCACCCGGCCGGTGATGAAGAAGTAGCCGGCGTCGTTCTGGCGGCCGAGGTCGCCGGTATGCAGCCAGCCATCGCGGATAGCCGCGGTGGTGGCAGCCGAGTCGCGAAAGTAGCCCTGCATCACCGTCGGGCCGCCGACAACCAACTCGCCTTCTTCGCCGGCGGCGGCGAGTGATCCATCGGCACGCCGTACGGCGACCATCACGTAGGGATTGGCGCGGCCGACGGTCCCTTCATGATCGAACACGCTGCTGCCGCGCGCCATCGCGACGCCGTTGGTCGACTCGCTCTGCCCGTAGGCTTCGATGATCTCCGCACCATCGAAGATGCCGGCGAGGGCACGCTTGGCATCCATCGGTGTGGCGGCTCCGCCGACGGTGACCTTTGCGACTGTCTTGCGCACTGCGGCGGGGATGTGTTTGAGCGACACCACGTCGAACACCATGCCGGCGATCAACGGCAGATCCGTAATGCCGAAGCGCTCGGTCGCTTCTAAGAGCACGCCTAGATCGAACTTGTCCATCAACACCGCCGTGGCGCCGTGCAAGACGCGACAGAGCAGATGCGAGACGAACACGGGCGTATGCGTGAGTGGGCTGATGCAGGCGCCGACGCCATCGGCGCGATCACCGCGCGCGGTGGCACAGGCCAGCGTCGACCACAGCAAGTTGGCGTGGGTGATCATCACGCCCTTTGGCGCGCCGGTGGTGCCCGAAGTGTAGGCGAGCACCGCAAGATCGTCTGGTCGCGGCGCGCGGGGTGCGCGCGCGCGCGGCTGAGAGCGCGGGCGGCGCACCACTTGCGGTTGCAGCGGCAGCGTGGGTTCGCAGACGAACGCCGCGCGGCCTGTGGCAACCGCCGCCTCGCGCGCGACCTCGGCGCGCGCGCTGTCGCACAGCAGCGCCTTCGCGCGCGCGTGCGTAAGCAGGTGCGTGGTCTCCGCCACGGTTGAGCGCACCGAAATCGGGACGGCGACCCCGCCGAGGCCCCACACCGCGAACATCGTGGCCGCTAGCGCCGGTTCGTTTGCGGCCATCACTCCGAGGTGATCGCCGGCCCCGAGGCCGTGCTGCGCCAGCCATGCGGCTAGTTCGTGCGCCGCGGCTGCCAGCTCCCCATACGGAATGTTGCGCCCGCGGAAGACCAGACCCCCGGCGTTCCGTCGTCGCTGCGCTTGCAGATCGAGGAAGTCGAGTGAAGAGGGAAGCAGCAGACGGGGGGACACGTGCGCTCGCATTGTCGATTCAACTAACGAGTGTTAGCTATGGGGTCAAGGAACGTTCAGGACTAAAGTGCGTGGGTCAATGCGCTCATGGATTCGGCCGGTGATCGCGGCGCTCCAGCTCGCGGTGATCGTGGTGATTCTACTCAGTTGTGTCCTCTACAGTGTCGTGTACATCGCGCGTTGGCTCGACGATACGACCTACCACATTCCGGCGGCGGTCCGGATCGCGCACAGTTGGAACCCGTACGCGGTCGACTCGCCGGTGGATTCGCACTGGTTCCCGGCGGGCGCCGAGACGCTGGTGGCGGTGCTGGTGTGGGCAACCGGCTCGCTCTACGTCACGAACCTCTCGGGAGCGCTGTGCGCGATTGCGATTGCGGCGTTGATGTATCGTTTCGCGGGACTGTGGTCGAGTGACCCGCTGCCCCGTCTCGCGACCGTAGCGTGTGTGTGCACGATCCCGTTGCTCATCGGTCAATCGCTGGCGTTCTACATTGACATTCATCTGGCGCTGCTGGTGTGTCTCTCGGTCTATCTGCAGGCCGTGTCGTTGTTGCGGCGCGATGCACGCTACGCCTACGTGGGTCTGACCGCAGCGATCCTGACGGCGAGTGTAAAGTACTCGGGATTGCAGTGCGTGCTGGTTCTCGCTCCCGCGAGCGCGTTCTGCGTGATGCGGGCGGCGGCCCCGCGACGGCCACGGGCCGACGCCGTTGCGCTGCTGGCCATCGCGCTGGCGTTCACGGCGGGCTGGTATGTGCGCAATTGGATGTACCGCGGCAATCCGATCTTCTCGTTGGCGGTGCCCGGATGGGCTCAGCCGCTCCTGTCGGTGAGCCCAGCGCCGTACGAGGCCGACGAGGTCGATCCGTTGCATGTGCGAGCGTCGCCGAAGACGGGGTGGCCGCATCCGTGGATGCCGCAGTCGTGGCTCACCCACGACTACAAACCGGACATGACGCACGATGCCTTCGGTGCGAGCGCCGTGGTGTCACTGGCCTGCACCTTGGTGTCCCTCGTGCTGTTGCCATGGCTGCCGGCACGCGAGCGTGAAGTGTGGATCTTCACCGTGCTCCTTGCGACGTTGCTGGTCGTGACCTTGCCCAGCCAGGCGCACGTGCCACGCTACATCCTCTGCGCTCCACTGCTCGCTGGACTTAGCCCGGCGGTGCTGGCGTGCGTCGCCAGTAGGCGCGCAGCGCGCGGGGTGATCGAGGTGCTGTGCGTGGGGATGCTCGCACTGAGTGCGAGCTACGCATACGTGAACCTGTTGGCGCCGGGAACCGAGTGGACCAAGCTGCGCGTCGCCGCGTCGTACCTGTGGCCGTATCGTCCGCATGGGTTACGGCAGGTTGGGTATGCCCAGCCTGGGCACTTGCGGATCGGCTACACGTCGGGTCAGGGCAACATGATCGCTTTGCTCTACGATCCGCACCTCACCAACGAGTTGGTCCCGCTCCACTACCGGAACTACGTCTACAATCACGGGCACGAGGTTGCGTCGCCGGAGGAGTTCGTCGCCCGCGTCCGTGCGCTGCACCTCGACTACATTCACATCTTTGACGAACAGTATCCCGGCGCGGCGCTGTTGCGCGCCAACTTTCCCGACCGGGTGATGCCGCGGCAATAGTCGGGCTCGATTGATCCGTTAGGGTTGCGGCGCGTCGTCCACCGGTTCGTGCAGGGCGACGAACACCGTCTTGCCGCCGGCGATCTTGCGAATCACCAACCAGTCGCCTTTGTACGCTTTGTGATCGTACGGCCCCAGACTCATGTGCGTGCGCGGGCCGCCGTTGGCCGCGGGCAGCATGCGGACCTTCTCCAAACCTTCCTTCAAGCCTTTGGCGGTCAGCAGATTCGCCCGCGCCAGGCCCTCGGCGATCAGGCGGGCCGTGTCGTAGCTGAGCGCGGTTACGGTGTGATCGCGACGCTTGCCGAGCTTGGCGGCGAGGCGATCGAACAGCGGCAGCAAGCGCGGATTGTCTTCACACATCTGATCAATGCCGTGCCAGCCTTCGAGCGCGGCCATCCATTCGGGCTTGGCGTAACAGAACTGAAAGGCGGTGGTCATGATGCGCGGCGGATTCCAGTTCAAGCTGGTGAACATCGGCGCCATCAAGATGGTCGGATAGCCGTAGCCGAGATAGGCGAGACAGTCGGGCCGCTGGTCGCGAATCTTCCGCAACGTGTTTTCGAGATCGTCCGGGACCTGCGTCGTGTACGCTTCAATCAGCACGTCGAGCCGCTGCTGCGCCGCGTAGTAGCGGAAGTTCGACGCGTACTCGACGCCGCCGGGACTGATCTCGTGGATCATCCCGACGGTCTTGTAGCCGGAATTGCGGATCCACGTCGCCATGATCGCGGCTTCCTCGGCAAGGCCGCCGTTGCCGAGGTTGAAGCAGTACTCGCCGAAGTAGCGATCGGTCCCGGTCCACGTGATCGCGGGGACGCCGGTCGCATTGATCACCGGCGCGAGCGCGAGCGAGTTGTCCGTGATCAGCGGGCCGATGGTACACAGCACGCCTTGGTGCACGAGATCGAGGTAACCGTCGATGGTGTTCTTCGCTTCGAGCCGCGGCAGGCCGATCGCTTCCTTCACCAGCAACTCGACCGGCCGGGTGATCACGCCCTGCTCGTACGCTTCGTCGAAGGCGAAACGCAGCGTGGCGAGAAAGTCGTCCTTCGTCCCCATGTCGAGATCGATGAGCACACCGATTTTCGTCGGGGCAAACGAGAGTCCGTGTGGCGTCTGGCGTTGCTTGCTCATCGTCTTCACCTCGGACGCACCCTGAAGGGTGCGGCTACAAACCCGTCGCCGTAGCCGCAGGCTTCAGCCTGCGCTCCCTTCGCCTATTCCTCCAACCGATCCGCGTGCCCCGCCTGCGCGAAGCGTTCGCGGAGCGCTGCGAGGTCGTCCCGCGTAAACGGGCGAAACTCGCTCGCGCCTCGCGGCCGCCAATACACCGGGTCGGCGAGTCGGTCGACAAGAAACTTGTCGCGTTTGAGCACGCGCTTCAGCACCTTGTTGGTGTGAGTGACGGCCACTTCCGTCGCGACACGCACGAACATCGGCCGCCAGCGTGGCGGCAGGTTCGCCGCGCCGTCGATGAATTGCGTGAACGCCGCGGCATCGAAGCTGGTGCCGGTCTGCAGCAGGAGGGTCGCCATCACCTGATCCCCGGCTTCGGGGTCGGGCACGCCGTACACACTGGCCAACATCACGTCGGGGAACTGCGTGAGGCTTTCTTCGATCGGACGGCCGAGAAAATTCTCGCCACCGACGCGCAACCACTCGGCGTCGCGCCCGGCGAAGTAGATGAAGCCGTCGGCGTCGCGGTAGCCCAAGTCGCCGGTGTGGAACCAGCCGTCGCGCGTGCGTTCGCGGGTCGACGCCTCATCCTTGTAGTACCCTTCGAACAGGAACACGCCGCCGGTGTTGACGATCTCTCCAACCGCTTGTTCGGCGTTGAGCAGGTGCGCGGTTTCATCGAAGCGCGCCGTCGGGCACTCGTTGCCTTGCTCGTCGAGAATCTTCACGCCTTCGGCCCGTCCGAGGCTGCGCACGGGATCGCCCGCTTGGCGTGAGAAGCCGACGCCGACTTCGCTGGCGCCGTAGCCGTCGATCACCTCACAGCCGAAGCGCTGCGCGAACGCTTCAATGTATTGCCGGGGTGCTTCGTTGCCGTACGCCAGCCGCAGCGGATTCTCCGCATCGTCGGGTCGCGCCGGCGTATCCATGATGTAGGCGAACGGTGTGCCGACGTAGTTGAAGAGCGTAGCGCGATAGCGGCGGACATCGGCGAGGAAGTTGGTCTTGCTGAAGCGGCGAGTGAGAGCAATGCCACCGCCAGCCGAGAGTGCAGGAATCAGCGCCAGGATCTGCGCGTTGGCGTGATACAGCGGCATGGCACAGTAGACCGTATCGTCCGGCGTGAAGTGACACATGTGCAACGACGCGCCCCAGCCCAGCATCATCAACCTTCCGTGACTGTTGAGCACGCCCTTCGGCGCCTTGGTGGTGCCGGAGGTGAAGATGATCATCAAGAGGTCCGTCGGTTCGACCGGGACATCTGGATCATCAGTCGAAACTGTGGCGAGGGCTTCGTCGAGACCGCGCCACGGTCCCGATGCGGCGCCGGCGACTAACACCGTAACGTGCAATTGTGAATCGTTCCGCAGGGCCGCCTCGAGTTGCTCGGCATAGCGTGGTTCGACGACGATGAGCTGGCAGTCGGCGTAGGCGATGTCGCGCGCGAGGAATTCGCCGGTACGGGTTGGATTGAGCCCGACAAGCGACGCACCCGCCAGCGCGCAGCCGCTCTGGGTGAAGACGAATTCCGGCAAATTGTCCATCAGCACGCCGACGCGAAATGGCCGCGTCGCATCGCGATGGCGCAGGAACAGGTTGGCGTAGCGGCAGGCTTCGCGAAAGGTTTCGACAAATGTCCAGCGCGCGTCCTCGCAGCGCAGAAATACGCGGTCCGCGCTGTCGGCGGCGCGCGCGCGCAAGGCGGCACCCATCGTCGGCGATGGCGAGGCGTTTGGGAGTGGGGCGGTGATCGAGTCCATGGCAGAGGTGGGCAGGGCTGACTAGCAATTGCGTGGCTTCGGATACCAGCCAAGTTTGCCGGCTTCAAACAGGCGAAGGTCGATGCGACCGAGATCACGGCGCATCGCGGGGCTGAGCAGCTCGAAGTGCCGAATGTCGTGCAAGTAGCTCGGTACGGTCCACAGATCTTCTTCGGTGGTCATCCACTCCAGATCATCGAAGCGCGACAGGTCCACCGCGACCGAGTAGCGGCGCAGCGTCTTCTCGCGCCGGAGATTGAAATACGATTCGAAGTACGAGAGCGCGAGCTCGCGCAAACTGCGGAAGACCGGTTCACGGAAGCGGAGGCCGGAGTAGTTGGAGAATGCGATGGCTCCCCAACGAGCGTTGCGTCGGAAGATCGCAACGACGTGGTCGTCGTCCTGCTCCGCTTCGAGATCCATGATCAGCGGCCGATGCCCGTGCAATCGCAGCACCGCCGCCGCGAACATCGCGCCGTCCATGCACTGCGCCGTCCGCTCCCGCAGCACGCGGCGCGGTGAGCGGCAGCCGATCCCCTTCGCATCGTAGTCGATCTCGTCGAGGTATTCTTGGATGCGCCACTCCGGCTGTAACCGCGCGAGGAACCCCGCCTCGCGCGGCGTGAAGCCGAAGGTGCGGCCGTTGAGCCGGGGAGTTCGCTGCATTGCACTAGGCAATGATGCCGCTCGCGCGCAGAGTCGCAAGGCGAGCGGTGTCGTAACCCGCCTCACGCAGCACTTCGTCGGTGTGTTCGCCAAGACGTGGCGGGTGACGGCGCAGGGTCGGGGGCGTATCGTGCAGGCGCACCGGATTGCGAAGGTAGCGGATCGTTCCGGCCTCAGCGTGCTCGGCTTCGAAGACGGTGCGATTGGCGGCCACCTGTGGATCGGCGAGGAACTCGGGTATGCCGTTCGCCGGCGCCAGCGGCGCACCGAAGCGGCGCGCCCGTTCGACCACCGTTGCGGTCGGCAGCTGACGCAGTGCGGTTTCGATCTGCGGGATCAGTTCGACGCCGTTGACGATGCGCAGCATCAAGTTGGCGTAGCGCTCGTCGCCGATCAGATCTTCGCGTTCGAGGACGCGGCAGATCGCGTGGAATTGCGAGTCCTCGATGATCATCATCACCACATGGCCGTCGGCCGTCGCCCAGGCGCGATGAATGTCGGTCAGATTTGGCAAGTGTTTCCACTCGTCGGCCGGCAGGAAGGTCTCGCGGGTGAGTGCTTCGGGCAGCACGAACGCGGCGAACGCGTCGAGCATGGCCAGATCAACGAGCTGACCGCGTCCGCCCGTGCGCTCGCGCGCGAGCAAGGCCGCGAGCACGCCGTAGGTGGCGGTGAGCGCGGTCGACTTATCGGCGATCATGCTTTTGACCAGTTCGGGACCGCGAGCCGCTCCTTGCACCGGCATGAAGCCAGTCAGTCCCTGGATCACCGTGTCGTAGGCCGGATGATCGGCATACGGGCCATCCGGCCCGAAGCCGCTGATGGCGAGGTAGACCAGCTTGGGATTGCGCGCGCTCAGCGTGGCGTAGTCGATGCCCAAGCGCGCGGCGACCTTGGGACGGAAATTCTGCACGATGACGTCGACGCCGCCGGCGAGTCGTTGCGCGATGGCTTGTCCGTCAGTGTGCTTCAGGTCGATCACGACGCTGCGCTTGTTGCGGTTGAAGTGCGTGAACATCGCGCTCAGACCGCCCTTGAATGGTGGCCCCATCATGCGCGTGCTGTCGCCGCGTGGGGCTTCGATCTTGATCACCTCGGCGCCGAGATCACCGAGGATCATTGTGCACATCGGTCCGGAGAAGACGGTGGAGAAGTCGAGCACAGTCAGACCGGCACACGGGCCGGTGGACTTGCCGTTGAGCACGACGTTCATGCGTCGCGTTTATCAGATTCAGGTGAGCGGACGCCAGACGAAACGCAAAAGTCAAAAGTCAAAACGCAAAATGCAAAACTCGGATGGGTCCTTGACTTTAGACCATGGACTTTGGACTCTGGACCCTGTGATGCTCTACCTACACGAAGTCATCGACATCATCGGCGACGGGCAGCAGGCGTACCTCGACACGGTGGGCGAGCGCGCGCAGCACTCGGAGCGTGAAGGCATCTCGCGCCTAGTGGGAACATGGAAAGTGATCGGCAGTACGAACCGCTGGCCGCGCGTCGTCAACCTGTGGGAGATGGATGGCTGGGATCACTGGGCGGCGACGCTGGAACGTCAGTTCCTTCCAGAGAAGAAGGACCCGCACTTGGCGCCGTGGTGGAGCAAGGCGACGCAGTGGCGGAGCGGCGGCTTCGATCGCATCCTCGAACCGGCCGCGTTCTCGCCGACGCGGGATCACCTGCGCGCGACCGGATTGAAATCGTGGGTGTGCGTGCACTCGATCGTGCGTTTGTCGCCGGGGCGCTGCGAGGAATACCTTGCCGCGGTCGGCGAGCTGCTCCTGCCCTTGCTGCGCGCGCATGGGTTCACGTTGATGGGGGCGTACGCCGCGCCCATGCGCAGCGACGAAGCGATCGTGTTGTGGGCCGCGCCCGATTTCCGCGCGCTGTCTCAGTGGTACGCGACGCGCCGCAACGATCCGGCGACCCGCGAATGGACGGCGCGCGTCACCCCATTGCGTGAGGAGTTCGAAACCATGTGGCTGGTGCCGTCGACGTACTGCTTCTTCCATCCGTAGCGTAGCGTGCTCCGTTCCCGTTGTGTTTCTCGGCGAACCGTCCGATGATTTGGTCCGCTGAGCAAACATTGGAGGTGCGTTATGGTGAAGACCGAGGGCCTGTACCACATCCACTTGGTCGTGCGTGATCTCGATCGCGCACTGGACTTCTACCGCGGCGTCTTCGGGATGCAGGAGATGTTTCGCTCCGGAGCCTCGATGGTATTCCTCAATACGCCGGGGAGCCGTGACTTGATCACGTTGAACGAAAATGCCGCCGAGGCCGGGAAGGCCGGCGACGGTGGCGGCATTGCCCATTTTGGATTTCGCATGACCGATGCGGCACAACTCGACAGCGCGATTCGTGATGTGGAAAGTGCAGGTGGGCAACTGCTCAGTCGCGGCGAGCACGCGCCGGGTGTCCCCTATGCTTACGTCCGCGATCCCGACGGCTACGTGATCGAGCTTGGATAGATCGTGGGGTGAGCCCAGCGACTCCTGACGTACCTCGCAACTCCGTCACCGCTTCTTCGATTTTGTAGCGCGCGGCCGGACTACGTTCTCGCGTTTCGGTTGTCGCGTCTTCGGCGCCTGGCTGTAGTCGCCGAAGGGGCCGTCGCGCTTGGCAATGGCCGCGCCGACGCCTTGTTTGCCGGCGACCTCGACGAAGCGAAGCGCCTCGGGTGTGTTGCGCATGAAGCCGTCGAGAATCGGCCCGAGGGTCTGGGTGGCGTGCAGGCCCATGTTTTCGTACGCCTGATTGACGATCAGCTTCATTGCCGCGAGCTGCGACAGCGGAATCTGCGCGAGCCGTTCGGCAGTGTGGCGCACCTCGTCCTCGAGCTGCGCGAACGGCACCGCCTTGTTGATGAGATCGATTTCCGCGGCTTCCTTCCCGCTCAGCGCTTCGCCCGAGAGTGCGAGCCACTTCGCCTTGGTGAGTCCAAGACGATACAGCCACATGCCGGTGAGGTAGCAACCCCAGACGCGCGAATAGGGCGTGCCGATCTGAGCATCCTCCGAGGCGATTACGACATCGGCGCACAGCGCCATGTCGGAGCCGCCGCCGACGCACCAGCCGTGGATCTGCGCGATCACCGGCTTGGGACTGCGCCACAGGCTCATGAACTTCGGAACCGGTCCGGCGAACGTGCTGGTCGCGCCGATCATGTCCTTGCCCGGATCCCAGCGACCGTCGGTTTCGAGCAGGTCTTTGAAGTGGCTGAAGTCGTCGGAGAAATCGAAGCCGGCGCAGAACGCGCGCCCGGCACCGCGCAGGATGATCACGCGCACGTGGCGATCACGATTCGCGGCGATGACCGCCTGCTCGATCTCGTCAGGCATCGGCGGCACGATCGTGTTCAAGCGCTCGGGCCGATTGAGCGTGATCGTCGCGATCGCGCCATCGGTTTCGTAGAGGAGAGTCTTGTAGGCCATGTATCCTCCGGGAGTGATTTGCCTTTGTGTCAGGGCTCGGAGTAACACATCTCCATGCCGGACCGCACGCCTGCGATTGCTCACCCCGCCGCCACCGTTGTTTTGCTCCGCGATAGCGACGGCGGATGCGAAGTGCTGCTGGTGCGCCGCAATGCGCAGTTGGCGTTTCACGGTGGGGCGTGGGTGTTCCCCGGCGGTCGCATCGATCGCGAAGACTACACGGCCGCTGGCAGTGACGACGTCATCGCCGCCGCGCGACACGGTGCAGTGCGCGAGGCTCGCGAGGAAGCCGGGGTCGACATCGCGGTCGACGCATTGGTGTTGGTGTCGCGCTGGATCACGCCCGATGTGCTCCCGAAACGGTTCGACACCTGGTTCTTTGCCGCCGAAGCAGGCGGGCACGATGTGCAAGTCGATGGCGCCGAGATCCACGATCACCGCTGGTTCCGTATCGCTGATGCGCTGGCGGCGCAGAAAGCCGGTGAGATCGACTTGCCGCCGCCGACGTTCGTGACGATTCTCGCGCTCACTCAACACCACAGCGTGCACGCTGCGTTGGCGGCGTTTGCGCGCGGTCCGATGCCGACGTTTGCTCCACGCGTGGCGACGCTCACCGAAGGGCCGTGCACGCTCTACGAAGGCGACGCAGGGTACCAAGACGGCGACGCCACCGCGCCCGGGCCGCGCCACCGCTTGGTGATGATCGACGGCGGATGGCGCTACGAGCGCAGCGATTGAACCAATCAGGTTGCAAGAATCCTCTTGCAACCTAGATGGCGTTTATGTACGATTCGGGCACATTGAGGTGCCACGATGAAACGGATCGGATTGGCGGAAGCGCGCGACAACTTGTCGAGTCTCGTCAATGATGCAGCGCACGGAGGGCACCGTATCGTCATCGAATCGCGGGGCCGGGCCAAGGCGGCGATCGTGCCGATGGCCGATCTCGCGCGGCTTGACGAGGTGGGCGCGGCGAGCCGCGAGGTCGGTAGCCCAATGCTCCGTTGGCTCGCCGAGACGCAGCGGTTGTTGCGGCGTCACCCCGCGATTGCCGCGGGCTCGACGTTGGAGGCCTTGCGTGAAGTGAGGGAGGGGTCCGTTGCCGAGTCGCCCGGTGTGTATCGACGCCAGCGTGGTACTCAAGCTGGTCGTCGTCGAAGACGATAGCCCGCACGCGCAGGCGTTGTGGCAATCGTTGGCGGCGCAAGGGGCGGAGCCAGTCGCCCCCGCGTTGCTTCTCTTCGAGTGCGTCTCGGTGTTGCGGCGATTGGTTGCGCGGCAGACGGTCCGAGCGAGCGCGGCCCGAATCGCATTGGATCAACTGCTCGCGCTACCGATCGCATTTCCAACCCCGGACGGTCTGGTTGATCGGACCTGGCAACTCGCGGCGCACTTCTACCAACCACAGGCGTACGACTGCTTCTACTTAGCCTTGGCCGACCTCTTGCGCATCGATTACTGGACCGCGGATCGGCGATTGTACAACTCGGTACGCGGGCAGCTTCGCTGGGTGCATCTGCTCGACGAACACGCCGAGTCGTGAGTTTAGCGCGGCAGGCCGAGCACGCGCTGCGCGATGATGTTGCGTTGCACTTCCGAGGTGCCGGCATAGATGGTGCCGGAACGCGACCACAGCAGCTCGTAGAACCAGAAACCGTCGTCGACCGCGCGCGCTTCACCGCGGGGCAGTAGACCGATGGGCCCGAGGATCTCGATCGCCGTATCTTTCAAGCGCTGCTCCAACTCGCTCCAGAAGATTTTCAACAGCGAGCCCTCCGCTCCCGGCACGCCGGTGCGGCGGATCTGGGTGACGTTGCGGTAGGCGGTGTAGCGCAGGATGGCGGCCTCGATCGCAAACTGCGCAACCTTCTGCCGGACGAGTGGGTCGTCGGCCGCGCGGGTACCGTTGCGTCGGGTCTTCTGCGCGAGGCGCGCGAGTAAGCGCTGCTCGGCTTGCAGGCGGACATGCGGTGTCGTCCCGGCACGCTCATGACCGAGCGTGGTCATCACCACGTTCCACCCGCCGTTGATTTCACCGACGACGTTGGCTTTGGGCACGCGCACGTCGTCGAAGAACACTTCGTTGAACCAAGCCTCACCGGTCATCTCGCGCAGCGGCCGAATGATGATGCCGGGACTCTTCATGTCGACCAACAGGAAGCTGAGCCCCTTGTGCTTCGCGCCCTCGGTGCTGGTGCGCACCACCAGCATGCACCAGTCTGCGTGCTGGGCGACGCTGGTCCAGATTTTCTGGCCGCTGACGTGGAACTCGTCGCCGTGCAGTTCGGCCTTCGTTCTCACCGAAGCGAGGTCAGAGCCGGCGTTGGGTTCGGAGAATCCCTGGCACCAGATCTCGTCGCCAGCAAGGATGCGCGGAAGAAATCGTTCCTTCTGCCACGGTGCGCCGCAGTGGATGAGGGTCGGCCCAACGAGGCTGAGGCCAATCTTGAGTGCCAGGATGTCGGGGGCGCGCAGGCGGGCGTACTCTTCATTATATATGAGCTGCTCGATGACGCTGGCGCCACGGCCGCCGTACTCCGTCGGCCAGGTGATGCCGGCCCAGCCCCCGTCGCGGAGTTTACCCTGCCATGTGCGCGCGAACGCTACCTGCTCCGCGGGCGTTTCGGGTTGGCAATACGCGGATGTGCCCCAGCCGGCGGGCAGGTTCGCTGCGAGCCAGTCGCGAACGGTGGCGCGGAAGTGTTCTTCTTCAGATGTTGGGTTGAGGTCCATAGGTCGGCGTGTCTTCGCTCTCGGCGTTGATCAGTCTAGTGCCAGTACGGTGCCCGGTTCGCCGCACGTACAAGGTGAAGGGCATAACTGCGCGCGCACGCCGCTGGCATAGCGGAGCAACGGAGTATCGCCGCCGAGCGGGGTGAGGGCGAGGTGTCCGTCGATGATCTCGGCGACGATCGCGTCGTCGACGTGAAAACCTCCGTCTCTACACGAGTGCGCAACAAAGCTGCTTGCCTCCGGCACGGCGAGCCACGTGCGCTGCCAACCGGTGAAACCCGTCGCATCGGACACCGGCGGCAGAGCCATCGGTGTCGCGCCGCGCCGCAGCCACACGATGCCGCGCCACCACGGACGCGAGGCCGGGGGGGTCGCGCCGAACAAGCGCGGTGCGGCAACGGGGTCGAGCACCAGCACGTCCGGCTGGACGCGATCGACTAGCTCCCAGGCTTGCTTGGCGGCTGCATCGCTCTCGATCGCCCCGAGCGGCACATCCAACCCACTGAGGTCCTCGACTACGTCGCCGAGCAGCAGCGAGCCGGGTGTGACCAGTGCGCCGGGCAAAGTATTCGCGATCCGCATGCCGGCGGTCGCACCGAGTCGTCCGAGCATACGCGCGCCGGCCTGACGTTCCCGCGCGAGATCAGCCGCCGACCACGTCAGCACGAGCAGATCATCGCCGCTGCCAGTGCTGCCTGCGCGTACCGGATGACCGGCGTCGGCGAACCGTCGCGAGCCGTGCGGACGATGGGCGAGCTGATCGCGAACGAGTTCTGCGCGGGTCGTCAGCGGCAGGCGCGCGAGTTCCTCGGTACCCGCCGCCGCGACGCGCTCCCGATAGAACTCTGATGGTGCGCGCTGGATGCGCGCGAACAACGCGCACAGCGCGGTGGCTTCGTCTGTCACCCTTCGCAAACCTTAGTCGCGTTGCAAGATGTGAATCACGCACACGCTGCCGCCGCCCATCATGTGGCAGAGGCCGATGCGGGCGTTTTCCACCTGTCGCTTGCCCGCTTCGCCGCGCAACTGCAGCGTCGTCTCCCAAATCTGCGCGAGACCGGTCGGGCCACCGGGATGACCGCGCGCGATCAGCCCGCCATCGGTCGAAACGGCGACGCGGCCATCACGTTCGAAGTCGCCTTGCTCGATGCACTTCTCCGCTTCGCCGACCTTACACAGACCGAGCAGTTCGTAGTATTCCAGCTCCTCGATGGCAAAGGCGTCGTGGACCTGCACGAGATCGAGATCGGAGGGACCGACGCCGGCTTCCTCGTAGACATTCTTCGACGTGTCGATCGTCATCTGCGCGGGGCCGACCACCGGGCCCATGAACAGATGGCCGCGGGCGTATTTCTCGCTTTGCAGATCCGAGGCAGTCACGCGCACAACCGGACGATCCGGGCGCAGCTTCTTCGCGAGGTCGGCGCGGCCGACGATGGCGCACGCGGCGCCGTCGCCCATTGGGCACGACATCATGGTCGTGAGCGGCCACGCCACCATGCGCGCCCCGAGAACCTTCTCGGGGGTGATGAACGTATCGGCTTGCCGCTGCGCCATCGGGTTGAGTGCGCCGTTGTTGAAATTCTTCGCCGCGATCTTGGCGAGATGCTCCGCCTTCATGCCGCGCTCGTGCATGCGGCGCGTGGCCCACAACGCGAAGAATCCGGCTGGAAGAATGGCATCCTCCATGTTTTCGGGCGCGGTGCCTTGGGTCGACTGCTGAATCATCGTCGTCATCTTGTCGAAGCCCAGCACCATCACGACATCGGCGTGACCGGCGGCCACTTGCAAGCAGGCTTCGCGAAACGCGGCCGAGCCGGTGGCCGACGCGTTTTCGATCCGCTGCACCGGGATGCCGGTGAGGCCGAACTCCTTCATCACGCGCACACCCGACATCACCTGCGCGAAGATGTGGCCGACGTAGGCCGCGTTGACATCGCGGAACGAGAGGCCCGCATCGCGCAGCGCAGCCATGCCGGCCTCGCGGGCCATCGTGGCGTTCGAGACGTCGTAGTACATCCCAAAACGGTACATCCCGACGCCAAGGACTGCGACGTCTCTCATCGTCCTGCCTCCACCGGCCGGAAGCGGACGATCACGATGTCGCTGCCCCCGTCTTCGCGTAACGTGTTGAGTTCGGCCTCCAGCGTTTGCCCGATGCGGAACTCGCCTTGCTTGCCGGCGAGTGGCAACTGCACGCGCGGCCCTTCGGGCAGATCGACTTGGCCAACGCCGTAGCCTTCCGCGTGTTCGAGATTGCTCGAACCAAACAGCGGCAGGTGGACGAAGGTGTAGCTATACAATGTCCCGCGCGGCCCCAGCTCCACATCGCTCGTCTTCTCCGAGAGACATTCGGGGCGCGCGCAAATCGCCCGGCGCGGAAAGTAATGCTCACCGCAGTCCTGGCACTTGGTGCCGAGCAACTTCGGTGGCAGGCCAGGATCGTCGGGGATCGTGAAGTAGCCGGGTTTGATCGGCACCCGCGGCCGCGTCGCAGTGGTCATGGCGGCTTGAGGTATCCCAATGAACGTTTGTTAGTCAAGTAAGGCGACGCTGCGCTGCTGTGAAGAGCAGCTGGCCGGCTCACGCTCGTGTTGGGTCCTAATTCGCTCGCGAGCGGATCGTGAGGTGGTGTACGCTGGCCGGGTCGGGTTGTGAGAGTTGGAAGACAACGGCGCGTGCGACCGCGTCGGGTTGCAGCGTCGGTGTCTTCGGGTTGAGCAACCCGAGTTCCTTCCAGCGCGTGATGGCGGCGGGCAGGATCGCCCTGTCGAAGTTCGATGCGAAGTCGGTGCCGCCGACATTGTGGATCTCGATCGTCATCACCCGCACGCCGCGCTCGGCGACTTCGGCGCGGAGGCCGTCGGACAGCGTGTGGATCGCGGCTTTGGACGCAGCGTAGACCGCGAGATAGGGCCACGCTTCGTGCGCGGAGGCCGAGGTCATGTTGAGAATGTCGCCGTGGCCGCATGGCAGCATGTGGCGCAGCGCCGCGCGGCAGGCGACGAGCGTTCCAAGCACGTTGGTTTCGAATATCGCGCGCCACTCGTCGGTGCGGCCCTCGGCGATCGCGCGCACGGTGCCGATGGCGGCGTTGTTGACGAGCGCGTCGAGTCGGCCGAAGCGTTCGACCGCAGTGGTGACGAGCCGTTCGACCTGGGCTTCGTCGCGCATGTCAGTGGCGACGAACTCGGCGCTGCCGCCGCCGGTGCGAATCGCGGCGCACACCTCCGCCAGCCGCTCGGCGCGGCGCGCGCCGAGGACGACCTTCATTCCTTCAGCGGCCAATGCGCGTGCAGTTACCGCGCCGATCCCAGCCGATGCGCCCGTAACGACTGCAACCTTGCCTTCTAGTGCCGCCATCATCTCCTCCTCGCGACTCAAGGAATCAGCGCACGCTGAATGAACTCGACGCGGTTGCCGAACGGATCGCGGAACTCGAACCGCGTGTAGCCCGGGATCGGGATGCCATCGAGGGTCGTGGTGCCGTGTTGTTCGAGGCGTGCGCGCCAGCTGGCGAGAGCGCTGACCTCGTACGCGACGTGCGATTTGGTGGCGGTGCGATCTACGCCATCTTCCGTGCCGACGTGGACCTGGCTGTCGCCAACTTGCAACCACAAGCCGCCGCGGCCGCGCAGCTCTTCCGGCTTCTCGACTTCGCGCAGACCGAGCACTCCGCAGTAGAACTGACGCGCCTGATCCTCGGAACCCTGCGGGATGGAGATTTGAGCATGATGCAGTCGGAGGATCACGGTCAGCTACCTTCTCACGGGCAGGCTCGTTTTGCCACGAGCGGACTCGGCACATCCAGACCTGTGGCGATGGGACGGCGCGGTTGTGTGGGCTGGAGGCTACACACTCCGCGGCGAAACCGCGAGCCAGCGAGGAATTGATTTGGATCACCTCCCCCCTTTGTTAGTGATGTGAGCGAGAGTATGATTGCCTCCGTCAACTTGCTCAGCTTGCAACTACGTGAGGACGTTGCGTGTCCACCGGAGTGACAACCGATCCGATTACAGTCTTGGTGGCGGACGATCATGCGATTGTCCGAGAAGGCATCGTCTCGCTGTTAGGCGCCGAGCCCGACCTGCTGGTGGTGGGGGAGGCTGCCGATGGGAAGGAGGCGGTGCAGACGGCGGAGCGGCTGCATCCACAAGTGGCGGTGCTGGATGTCTCGATGCCGCGGCTCAACGGCTTGACCGCCGCGTATCAGATACGCCGCGCGCTGCCCGACACTGCCATCATCGTGCTGACGGTTTACAACGACCAAGCGTACGTGACGCAAGCCCTCGGCGCCGGCGTGCGCGGCTATGTCCTCAAGCAGGCGGTGGCGCCCGAACTCGCGCAAGCGATCCGTGCGGTGCATCGCGGCGAGGTGTACCTCAGCGCCGAGATTGCGAACCTGACGCCGTGGTATTGCAAAGACGCGCGCTCAACCGGCAACGATCAGGACGGACCTTTTGATGATCTGACCGTGCGCGAAGTCGAGGTGCTGCAACTGATCGCCGAGGGGCTGAGCAACAAGGAGGTCGCGCAAGAACTCCAGGTCAGTGTGAAGACCATCGAAACCCACCGCACCCGGCTCATGAGCAAGCTCGACATCCACGATACGGCAGGGTTGGTGCGCTACGCGATTCGGAAAAAGATCGTGCAACCCTGAGTGACGCTGCGGATCAGGGCGCGCTCAGCCACAACCACAGCGCGCTTCCCAGGCCGACCCACAACAACACGCTCACTCCCAGCCCGCTCACAAAGCCCAGCAGCGGCAGGCTGGAGCGCTCAGGCGCGACTATCCACGTGTCGCCGCGAAGGTGCATCACCGCCGTTGGGCCGGGGTGTAGTGGGGTCGTGCGGCGCCGGAATATGACGCGAGCGCGTGGTCCATGTTGGTCCCTTCGGTCGCCGATCCACTCAATCCGGCCACCCCTGCGGTGAGGAAGTGATCGAGCCAGCGACGGATGCTTCCCTTGCCGAGGTGGAAGGCGTGGGCGACGGCGCTGATGCTGGCACCATCGGCGATGGCCAACACCGCACGGGCGCGTCGTGCCTGGTCGATACGGGGATGGCGCACGAGTTCGACCAGTTGGTGGCGGACCTCCGGTGAGATTGGCACTCCTTCCTTGCCCCGGCGCCAGAACTCCCGCGGGTGTTCGCTGATGGCGAGCAGCTGACGTAACCGTTCCACACTGATGCTGGCGACGACGCGCTCGTGGACGAGATGATCGCGCAGCTTGTAGAGTGACCACGCGTTGAATGGTTCACCGAGCATCGCGGGCGAGGTATCCGCGCGGCGGTTGATCTCTGCGCGCGCGGCCGCGTCAAACACCACGTTCTTCGGTTTGCCGGCATTGCCGTGCCGCAGCCCCGCGAGGCCCTCGATGCGATACCTATTCAGCCAGCGGCGAACGCTGTCGCGATGCAAGCCTACGCTGCGGGCGATCGCGCTCAGCGGCAGGCCGTCGGCGCGGGCAACAATGATCCGTGCGCGGCGTGCGATTCCGCGCGGACCGTCCGCCGCGACGCGCTCGACTTCGGTGCGCGCTTCGGGAGTAAGTTCAAGACGACGAGCCGCATTTTTTCGGTAGTCCATGAGACGCATGCTGCCACATTTGGTGTGCGGCAATACTCAGGTGACAACCGGACAAAGCCCGAGAGATACGCCCTACAACCGCAACGAATCGGCGCCCCGGTGTGATCGCGCGTACGGCTCTCGGCATCATTCGGGGCAGATGCCGGTGCCGGGTTTGGTGGCGGTGAGTTCCAACATCACGATGCCATTGTGGCGCAGCCGCAGCGGTTGACACCGCAGTGGGGTCGGGCACGCCTGTCCACTGAGGTTGCGCGAATCGAACCGGACCGCGCCGCTGGTGGCGCCGTCGGCGCGCGCCAGCACCACGAGCGTCGCGATCTGGTGCGTGCCCGCAAAAAGCTGGTACGGCCCGGCCGGAAGCCCGCTGGCCGTCGCCCGGAACTGCTCCGCGCCGTTGGCGCTGCGATAAGTAACCGCTCCGCTCGCGCCGCGCGCGCGGCCAGGGTTGTCGAAGCGGGCGCGCATGTGAACCCGCGGCGGGGCCTGAAACGGAAAGTCACCGCGGAACAGCACACGGGCGCTGATGTCGATCAAGGTCACCTGGTGCCCGCGGGGATCAACGCCGTTGAGCGGCGCGTGCGCGCGACCACTCGCTCCGACCGCGAACTCGATCACCGGATCGTCGTCGATGGCAAGCCGGTACAGCCCAGGACTCAGTCCGCGCACCGCAACGGTACCGCGAGTCTGACTGCAGCGGGCACTGAGGGTGACACGCACGGTGCCGGAGGTCGCTGCCGGCTCTGGATAGAGGTAGCTCATGATGCTGCTGCCACCAACGACGGAGTGCGCTGTCGCTGGTGTGGCGAGCGATTGTGCGAGTGTCCAGGCGTCAGGAACGCCCCAGCCGGTTGGGAAGTCCCAGCCCGCGCCCGCGGTGTAGTGCCCGTTGCTGCCGGCAACAATGTCGGTGAAGGGGACGGTTGCGGCAGTTGGTTGCAGCGCCGCATCGCACAGCGCGGCACCGGCGGCGCCGATCGTGGGTTGCGTGTGCTGGCCGCGATACTGATTGATGAGCGCGAGCAACGCGGCCCAGATCGGCGTCCCAAGACTGGTCCCGCCGTACGCCCACCAGGTGCCGTTGTTGACGACGTAGTAACCGGTGGCCGGATCCGCGTTGAGCGCAACATCGGCCGACTGCCGCCAGCCGCTCAATCCGGTTTGCCACGTCGGCTGTTGCCACAGAGTGCTGGTGCCGCCACCGCTGCCCTGCCACGCTTGCTCGCCGACGCGGTAGCCCCTGTCGTCCACCGCGAGTGTGGTGCCGCCGATTGCAGTGACGAGCGGATCGGATGCCGGATAGTTCACCCCGAGCACATCCGGACCGCAGTCAAAGGCGCCGCTGTCGCCTGAGGCGGCGACGACGCTGATGCCCAACGCAGCCGCCTTCTCGAAGATTGCGTGACTCTGATCGAGATACGCTCGCGGCATAGTGCGCTCGCACAGACCCCAACTGATGGTCATCACCGCGGCGCGATTCTCGCTGACGATGCGGTCGTAGACGCTGGTGAAGGTGGAGACGTAGCTATCGGCGCCCACGTAGGCGAGCACGCGCGCACCGGGGGCCATGGCGCCGGCCCACTCGATGTCGAGCGTCGTTTCATCGATCGTGCGTGTGGCGGTGCCGCCGACCGGGATCACCTCGAGCAGGTCGGGCCGTCGCTCGATGCCGAGCGTGCGCCAGAACTCGCGGACATCGCTGAGCTGAAATCCGAACGCGGTCGCCACCGCGATGGTGGTGGCCCGACTGCCGTCGCCGCGCAGTCCGGCATCGTAGAACGGCGTCAGGTTATACGCCTGCGCGATTGCGCCGGGAGTGAAGGGCAAGCTCTCTTGCGATGGGATCCGCGGCCCGGTGTTGTTGGCGCGCAGCTGCGTCCGGTTCTCGGGGCTCTGAACGCTGGTGACGGTTGCGGCGAGGTACGCCGGCAGTGTTGGTTCGCGATCCGGCGCGTAGACGATGTGACCGCTGTCTTCATGCTTGATCACGCTCACGGCGAAGGTGCGCTCCACAGCGTCGATGGTGCCGTGGGCGTTGATCAAAAATCCGGAGGGGCTCACGTCGCTGACGCTGAGACCCTGTTCGGTGAGATGCGAGACGATGGCCGCCACGTCGTCGTACGCCGGACCGAACCGCTCATCGAATTCGGCGGTACTGAGGTATTGGCGGTAGTGTGGCGAGTCTGGGTCGTGCAGTTGCAGCAGCAGTTGGGCGAGTTCCTGCCGATGGCGCACGCGGGGACCGACCACGACGGCGAGATCGGGCGCGGGAGCGCTCCGCAGCTGGGGATCACGCGCGAATGCGGCGACGGTGGTCGTGGCGATGGCGAAGGCCAGCGCGCTGGCTGCTACAACAAGGATACGGGTGGTCACCAATGCTCGCTTGCACGGCGGTCATTGCGCAACTCTTCCTTCGCAGGGGGCCTCCGCTTCGGGGATCGCAGCCGAGTCCGGGAGCCTGACTCAGCGTAGAGCAGCACATATACCACAACGAGAAAGCGCTCGGGCCAACTCGCAGCCGCTCGGGTGCGGTCACCCCCATGTCATCAAAGCAACGAACGGGGCGAGGGCATCGCGGTAGTGCCGATTCCCCGCGTTACCGGCGTTGCGCGCGGTTGTGGCCCGGCTACGTTTGACGCATCATGGGCCTCGCACTTTCGGTCCCTCATTTGGTGTGCGAAGCCACATGCCCTACCGACTCTCTGATCCTTCAGTGCCGCCGACGCGTGATCGCCGACCGGATCTCGACGAGGTGTGGCCGAATCTGTTGATTGGGGAATTCCTGCGTCCGGAGGACATCGCGTGGCTGGGTCGCGAACATCGCGTCAGCACGGTGTTCAGTCTGCAAGACGCAGACGATCTCGCGGCTACTGGTCTCGACATCGACATTCTACAGCGCGCCTATGCCGCGGCTGGCCTGCGCTTTGAGCGGGTGCCGGTGCCGGACTACGAGCCGAGTCGCATGCTCGCGGTGCTGGATCGATTGCTGACCCAGTTGGCCGGTTCACTGGGTGGCGGCGAGCGCGTCTACCTCCACTGCAATGCCGGGATGAATCGCGCGCCGACGGTGGCGATTGCGTATCTGCACACGAACCATGGGTACAGCTTGCGCGCGGCCTGCGATCTCGTCAGAGCGCGCCGCACCTGCGCGCCGTACCTGCAACTGCTGCAGACGCACTTTGGTAAAGGCTCGCGCTGACTCGGCGTGCCAGCGATCGCGCGGGGCAACTTGAGCGCAACTTGCTAGAAGGGCCGGCGGCCTGCTACCTCATCGCTCGCTGTGACTGTTGGTGGGCGCACGCGATCGCGAGAGTGGCGGAACTGGCAGACGCGCTGGACTTAGGATCCAGTGGGCAACCGTGGGGGTTCGAGTCCCCCCTCTCGCATTTCTGTCCTCACGTATACCCGCGCCTCTTTCCCGGATTGTCCCCCACCGGAGCGTAAAGCGGGGGACATTTCCACGCGATTGCGGAATCGAAAGGACGCGACTGTGAGGCTCGATCATAGCGACCAGCTGCTTAGTCGCGATTGCGTGTCGTCAGACGTTCCGGAGGACGACGCCCGCGAAAAGCTCGGCATCCGCTCGCGCGCGTTCGCATGATCGCCGAGTACCTCCAGCGTCTCGCGTGGGACCCGACCGCCCCAGTGCCCGCGGGGTGGCCGCACGGGTGGTGGGGAGTGCTCTTGCTCTTTTGCATTCCGGGCGGCTTGGGCATCCCGCCTGGCGTGCTGCTCGGCAACCACAGCGGTCTCGGCCCGATCGTCATGAGCGTCCTCTACTTCGCCTCGGACATCGTGCTGGCGTGTGTGTTCGAGCCGCTGCTCGTCATCCTGGCGGCACTGGCGGATCGCCTGTCGTTCGTGAGTCGCGCGGGCAAAGCGGTTCTCGCCATGATCACGCGAACGATGCCGGCGGGCAGCGCGTCGGCGCCGCTCGGAATCGCGCTCACCGCGTTCGGGGCCGGGCTCCCGTTCGGCCGCGCGCTCGCGGCCGCAGCCGGCTTTGGTCTGGTGTCGAGCTGGCTCTTCACCATCGCCGGCGACATGGCGTACTTCGGGCTCGGCATGGCCTCGACGCTGTGGTTCGATGACCTCCTCGGCGACCCGCGGATGGCGGCGTTGGCGGGACTCGCTGTCATGTTCGTCGTCCCGTCGATGATCCGCCGCTGGCAGCGGCGCGCGCGCTAGGCGCTCTCTAGTCGTCGCCTGCGTCGGAGACCACAGTGCAGACTGGATACCCCGTGGCATTCGGCGGATTGAGGACGCCGTTCAACGCACAGGAAACCACGGCTCCGTGAGCACTGCAGGTGTCGGGAGCGTAGACGGTGTACGTGTCGTACAAGATGATCGATGTTCCCGCGGCGATCTGCGTTCCCCAGGCGGTGACACAGACAGGTGGGGGATTGTTGACGCAGGCACAGGTGCTTCGGTATCCACCTCCGCGGCCGCTGCCTCCGTGACACACCGCGTGTTGACCCGGAGGGCAAGTGATCGCCCCAGCCGGAGTCCCTAACAGCAAGATTCCCAACAACACCAACGTCGTCTTCATTGTCTTCCTCTCCTTTCCTTCGTGCAATGGCCGAGTTCACAGAGAGGGATGCAAAGGTTCCTCGGAATATTGCATGAGTCTCTCACGGCGGCGGCGCGCCAGAGTGGCGCGCGACGGTTGATGCTGAAAACTCTCGGGCGCAGCCTACGCGCCAACTCTCCCAGCCGACGCGGCACGCACGACATACGCGCCACAGTGATCTATGCGTCGCACTCCGCTCGCGACACGCGTCACCCTGACGACCTCACACCTGCGCTGTTATCAGCCGCATGCGACAATGCTTTCCTTGAATCACTCCTGCGCGTGTGGTTAACGAATTCCTGGAGATCATGTGTACGAAGCAATGCTGAAGGTCGAAGTTGAGACAGTCGATCCGGTGCGGCGACGGTTGGCGATCGAAGTGCCGGAGCAGGAAGTGCGCGCGGAGATCGAGCGCGCGTATGGAGAGTTGAGCCGGCACGCCAAGGTGCGCGGGTTCCGCCCGGGCCGCACGCCGCGACCGGTGCTGGAGCAGTTGTTCGGCGATCAGGTGCGCGCCGATGTCTTCGGCAAGTTGATTCAGAAGTCCTACGAAGAGGCGCTGCGCGAACGCGGCCTCGCCGTAGTGAGCGAACCCAAGATCGTCACGGAAAAAGCCGAGCCGGGGGCGGCGCTACGCTACTCGGCAACCGTCGAAGTAAAGCCCGACGTTGTGGCCGAGCGTTACACCGGCTTCCAAGTCACGCGGCCGCTGACGCCGGTGAGCGACGCGGACGTCGATGCCTATCTCACCCGGTTGCAAGAATCGCTGGCGCAATTGCAGCCGATTCTTGATCGCACGACCGTGCGACATGGCGACGTGGTGACGTTGACCTACGAAGCGCGCCGCGAGCAGCGTCTGATCGGTCGCGGCGACAACCGTCTGGTCGAGATCGGCCGCGGCGCGTTCTCGGAGAATTTCGACGCGCAGATGGAAGGGGTTGAAGTAGGATCGACACGCGAGTTCGATGTGGCCTACGCACCGGATCACGCGAACGCGGAGTTGGCGGGGCACACGATCATCTTCCGCGTCACCGTTCACGCGTTGGCTCGCAAGGACGTGCCGGCGCTGGATGACGACTTCGCGAAGGATCACGGCGAGTGCGAGACGTTGGCTGCGCTACGCCAACGAGCGCGCCAACAGCTCGAAACGCAAGCGGCGCACCGTGCCGACGAGGCGGCACGCGCAGCGCTGATCGAACAATTGGTGGCGGCCCACGACATCGTGGTGCCCGATGCGATGGTGCATCGCCGCGCCCACGGACTTGCCGAGGATGTGATGCAGTCGGTGCGTGATCCGCGTTTGCGCCAGAAGGACACGCACGGGCAGATCGAGCGTCTGGCCGGCGAGTTGGAACCTGAGGCGCGGCGGCAAGTGAAAGCGGCGTTGGTGCTCGAGGCGATCGCACGCCAAGAAATGCTGGCGGTGAGTGATGACGAACTGCAGGCGCAGGTCGACGAACAGGTCACGCAAGCCGGCCGCAGTGCGGAGCAAGTGCGGGCGATGTATCAAGACAGCGACACGCGGGGCGCCCTGCGCGCCCGCATGCTGCAGCAACGCGCGCTCGATCTCGTGGCGACGCGGTCCACCATCACCACCACCGAACACACGATCAGCGTTGCTGACGCGGAACAAAACGGCTAGGATTTATGCCAGATGAACGTCAGACCGTCGCCATGAGCCTGGTCCCTATCGTCGTTGAACAAACGGGGCGAGGCGAACGCGCCTACGACATCTACTCCCGTCTATTGAAAGACCGCATTGTCTTTCTCGGGACGCCGATCTCGGACGAGATCGCGAATCTGATCACCGCGCAGTTTTTGTTCCTCGAATCCGAGGACCCGGAGAAGGACATTCACTTCTACATCAACTCGCCGGGCGGCTCGGTGACCGCCACTTTGGCCATCTACGACACCATGCAGTACATCAAGCCCGATGTCTCGACCCTCTGCTTAGGGCAGGCGGCCAGCGGCGCGGCATGGTTGCTGGCGGCCGGCTCGCAGGGGAAGCGCTTCTGCTTGCCGCACTCACGCATCATGATTCATCAGCCATTCGGCGGCGCCCAAGGCCAAGCCGCCGACATTGACATTCAGGCGCGCGAGATTCTCCGCATGCGTGAGCAGCTCAACGCCATCCTCGTGGCGCACACGGGACAGAACCTCAAGCGCATTGAGAAGGATATCGATCGCGATATGTTTCTGACCGGGAAGCAGGCGGTCGAGTACGGCTTGGTCGATGAAGTGATCGCCAGTCGACCGACACGGAAAGTGTGAGGGAGCTATGGCCAAGCACGATAGCGACCGCGGCGGAAACCTCGTCTGTTCGTTCTGTGGCAAGAGCCAGGATGAGGTGCGCAAGCTCATCGCCGGGCCGACCGTCTACATCTGCGACGAGTGCATCGATCTGTGCAACGACATCATTGCCGAGGAGTGTGATCAGGAGGAAGGGCTCGCCTCCACCTCCGCCGTTCCGAAACCGTCGGAGATCAAGAAGGTCCTCGATCAATACGTGATCGGTCAAGAGCGCGCGAAGAAGGTCCTCTCGGTCGCGGTGCACAATCACTACAAGCGGATTGATAGTCAGCTGGTCACCGGGGATGTCGAGCTGCAGAAGTCCAACATTCTCCTGATCGGCCCGACCGGCTCGGGCAAGACGTTGTTAGCCCAGACGCTCGCCCGCTTTCTGCAGGTCCCGTTCACTATTGCGGACGCGACCAGCCTGACCGAGGCGGGGTACGTGGGCGAGGACGTCGAGAACATCATCCTCAGCCTGCTGCAGAACGCCGATTACGACGTCGAAAAAGCGCAGCGTGGCATCGTCTATATTGATGAGATCGATAAGATCTCCCGCAAGGGCGACAACCCATCGATCACTCGCGACGTTTCGGGCGAAGGTGTCCAGCAAGCGCTGCTCAAAATCATCGAGGGCACCACGGCCAGTGTGCCACCCAAAGGCGGGCGCAAGCATCCGCAGCAAGAATTCTTGCAAGTCGACACCACCAACATCCTATTCGTCTGCGGTGGGGCCTTCGTCGGGCTCGAGGACATCATCCGGCGTCGCATCGGGATCAAGGGCGTCGGGTTCGGCGCCGACATTCGGCGCAAACAAGAGCGCAGTACGAGCGATCTGCTGCACGACGTACAGACCGAAGACCTGCTCAAGTTCGGGCTGATACCGGAGTTCATCGGACGCTTGCCGGTGATTGCGAGCCTCGATGAGCTTGACGCCAGCGATCTCGTTCGCATCCTCAAGGAGCCGAAGAACGCGCTGACGCGGCAGTACCAGAAGCTCTTCGAGATGGAGGGCGTGCACCTGAAGTTCACCGATGGAGCGCTCACCGCGATTGCGCGCGAGGCGTTGAAGCGGAAATCCGGAGCCCGCGGGTTGCGAGCCATCTTGGAGAACACTATGCTCGAAGTGATGTACGATATTCCATCGCAACCGAACATCAAAGAGGTGTTGATCTCCGAAGAGGTCGTCACCAAGCACGAACAGCCAATCGTGCTCTACCAAAAAGCGGCGGAAACGGCGTAGGCGCCGGTGGCCTCCCAGGACGAGGACGAACGCATGCTCTTTCGCAACGACAAAAAGGACAGTCGTGAAAGCGGCTCCCCCGGCGCGCCGCGGATTCCGCTGCTACCTTTACGCGACATCATCGTGTTCCCGCACATGGTGGTTCCGTTGTTTGTCGGACGCCAGAAGTCGATCAAGGCGCTCGAAGAGGCGATGAACAAGCAGAAGTTTATTCTGCTGGCCGCCCAACGTGAAGCGAAAACCAACGACCCGGACGAGAACGACATCTATCGAGTGGGCACTCTTGGCAGCGTCGTCCAGTTGCTGCGTCTGCCCGACGGCACCGTGAAGGTGCTCGTCGAAGGCAAGAAGCGAGCGCGCGTGCTGCGCTATGTCGACAACGCCGACTTCTTTGCCGTCGAGATCGAAGAGATCGACGAGCAGGTCGAGAAGTCGACCGAAGTGGAAGCCTTGATCCGGTCGATCAACGCGACCTTCGAGAACTACGTCAAGCTCAACAAGAAGATTCCGCCGGAGATGATCATGTCGGTGGCGTCGATTGACGATCCGTCGCGGCTCGCCGATACGATCGTCGCCCATCTCGGCATCAAGTTGGAAGACAAGCAGGCACTGCTCGAGGTCCTCAATCCGACCGAGCGGCTGGAAAAAGTTCTCGGCTACATGCGGTCGGAAATCGAAATTCTGGAAGTGGAAAAACGCATCCGCACGCGGGTCAAGAAGCAGATGGAGAAGACCCAGAAGGAGTACTACCTCAACGAGCAGATGCGGGCGATCCAGAAGGAACTGGGCGAGAAGGACGAATTCAAGAACGAAATTCAGGAACTCGAGGAGAAGATCAAGCAGAAGAAGATGACGGCGGAGGCCAAGGAGAAGGCGGAGAAGGAACTTCGCAAGCTCAAGATGATGTCGCCGATGTCCGCCGAAGCCACCGTCGTGCGCAACTACATCGACTGGCTCATCTCGCTGCCGTGGCAGGAGTACACCGACGACAAGCTCGACATCGTCGAGGCCGAGCGAGTCCTCGAGGAAGATCACTACGGGCTCGAAAAGGTAAAGCAGCGGATTCTGGAATACCTGGCGGTGCAGTCGCTGGTAGGTCAGATGAAGGGGCCGATCCTCTGCTTGGTTGGTCCCCCAGGGGTCGGCAAGACGTCGCTCGGCAAGTCGATTGCCCGAGCCACCGGCCGCAAGTTCGTGCGCGTGTCGCTCGGCGGCGTGCGGGACGAGGCCGAGATTCGTGGTCACCGGCGCACATACATCGGGGCGCTGCCGGGCAAAGTCATTCAGAGTATGAAGAAAGCGGGGTCCGGAAACCCGGTATTCCTGCTCGACGAAGTCGACAAGATGTCGACCGATTTCCGCGGCGATCCGTCGTCCGCACTGCTGGAAGTGCTCGATCCTGAGCAGAACCAGAACTTCGACGATCACTATCTCGATGTCGAGTACGATCTCTCCAAGGTGATGTTCATTACCACGGCGAACACGCTCGACCGGATCCCGCGGCCGCTGCAGGACCGTATGGAGATCATTCGCATCGCAGGGTATACGGAACTCGAGAAGCTCAACATTGCAAAACGGTATCTGATTGCGAAACAGCTAGAGGCCAACGGTTTGAAGCCGGCCAACATCGAGTTTTCAGACAGCGCCGTCCTCAGCATCATTCGCCACTACACGAAGGAATCGGGTGTCCGCAATCTTGAGCGCGAGTTGGCGTCAATCTGCCGCAAGGTCGCCGTTGATGTGGTCAAGAAGGACAAAACCCTCAAGATCCAAGTCAACGGCAAGAAGGTCGGCAAGTATCTCGGGCCGCCGCGCTATCGCTTCAGCAAGGTGGAGGAGGAGCACAAGGTCGGTGTGGTCACCGGGCTCGCGTGGACAGAAATGGGCGGTGAACTGCTCAACACCGAGGTCACCGTTATGCCAGGAAAAGGCAAGCTGATCATCACCGGGCGGTTGGGCGACGTGATGCAGGAATCTGCGCAGGCGGCCCTCAGCTACGTGCGCTCGCGCGCCGAAGAACTCGGATTAGAACGCAACTTCTATCAACAGGTCGACATCCACATCCACGTGCCGGAGGGCGCTATCCCCAAGGATGGCCCGTCCGCAGGTGTCACGATGGCCACGGCGCTGGTGTCCGCGCTGACGAAGATCCCAGCCCGGCACGACGTGGCGATGACCGGCGAAGTGACGCTGCGTGGTCGCGTGCTGCCGATCGGGGGGCTGAAGGAAAAGGTGCTCGCCGCCAACCGCGCTGGCATCAAGACCGTGCTGATTCCGGCGGAGAACGAGAAGGACATTGAAGAGATACC
Organism: Deltaproteobacteria bacterium; assembly: GCA_016178705.1. Lineage (NCBI taxonomy): Bacteria > Pseudomonadati > Myxococcota > Myxococcia > Deltaproteobacteria bacterium. Next base: position 126,943 of record JACOST010000015.1, read on the forward strand.
CCCGACGATCCTGCGGGCGATCCGGATCGAACTGGTCGAACACATGGACCAAGTCCTGCGCCAGGCCTTGTTGCTGTCCGACCCCAACAGTTTCCTGGCCAAGAAGCCGGAGGTCGTGCCCACGCCGCCATTTCACCCCGAGGTGCCGGCCGCGACGGACGTAGTCACACACTGAGGCTTTCTTGACTTGGGGTGACCCGGTTGTTATGACTCCCGCCGCTTAACCTGTTGAAGGGAACCCGATGACGAAGGCAGAGCTGATCGAGTCCGTCGCAAGTAAGGTGGATCTCCCCCGGGCGACGGCCGAACGAGCAGTTAACACGCTCTTCGATGACATCGTGGTGGCCCTCAAGCAGGGGGAAAAGGTGAACATCTCCGGATTCGGGACCTTTGCGATCTCAATCCGGAAGGCTCGCACGGGGCGAAACCCGAAGACCGGCGAGAGCATCGAGATTGCGGCCTCGCGGGCCGCCAAGTTTAAAGCTGGCAAGACGCTGAAGGATTCCCTCAACTAACGCGGGGAACCGCTGCCGGAGCCGCAGGGCGGGCGGTTAGCTCAGGGGGAGAGCATCGGCCTTACAAGCCGGGGGTCATCCGTTCAAATCGGATACCGCCCATCACGCCGTGCCAGTGCGTAGAGAGAGGAGACACCGCCAAGTCGGGAGCAGAAATTTTACCGGGGTGGTAGTTCAGCTCGGTTAGAACGCCGGCCTGTCACGTCGGAGGTCGCGGGTTCAAGTCCCGTCCACCCCGCCAGTTTGCAGAACCTAGACCCCTCGCGTGAGGGGTCGGTCTCCCGCGACGGTTCGTAGGTGAGGAAATCATGAAGACAACATACATGGCTACCCGCGAGGAAGCGCTCGCCGCGCGTCGCTGGTATCTCGTTGACGCCGACGGCAAGGTGCTCGGTCGCGTTGCCAGTGGCGTCGCGAACCTCCTGCGCGGCAAGGGCAAGCCCACATTTACCCCGCATCAGGATACCGGCGACTTCGTCGTGGTCGTGAATGCCGCCGGTCTCAAGTTGACCGGCAAGAAGGTCGAACAGAAACTCTATCGACGCCACAGCGGCTATCCCGGTGGGGTGAAGACGGAACAAGTCGGCAAGATCTTGCGCGAACGTCCCGATCGCGTATTGAAGGTGGCGGTCGCGGGCATGTTGCCGAAGAATCGCTTGGGGCGGCAACTGGCCACCAAGCTGAAAGTATACGCGGGGCCGGATCATCCGCACACGGCGCAGCAGCCCGTGATCATCTCTGTGTGACTGAGGTAAACCATGATGGCTGAACGCAAGAACGCATACGCCGCCACCGGCCGCCGCAAGACCGCTGTGGCCCGAGTGAGCCTCATTCCCGGCGCGGGCACGGTCACAGTCAATCGCCGCTCGCTCGACGACTACTTCGGCCGACCAACCTCTCGCATGGTCGTCGCACAACCGTTCGATGTCACCGGCACCACTGGCCAATTCGACGTATCCGCCAACGTCCGGGGCGGCGGTATCTCCGCGCAAGCGTCGGCCGTACGGCACGGCATCACGCGGGCGTTGCTGATCGCCAACCCCGACTTCCGACCGGCGCTGAAGAAGGCGGGCTTCATTACCCGCGATCCGCGCGAGGTCGAACGCAAAAAGTACGGCCGTCACAAGGCGCGCAAGCGACCGCAGTACTCGAAGCGCTAAGCTTCCGGCACGTCACTCGCCGCCGAGGAAGAGCGCGGTTCCGATCAATACGAACACTCCGTTGGCGGACCACGCGGCGATGGCGGCTGGCAACACGCCGCTATTGCCGAGCGAGTTTGCCAACGCGAGCACAACCCAGTAACCGAAACCGGCCGCCAGCCCCACACCGATCACCCCCGCCACGCTTGGATGGCGCCGCACGCGGCCCGCCAGCGAAACGCCTAGCAGCGCCAACACCAGACTGGCGAACGGTACCGCCAACTTCAGGTGTAGATCGACCAAGTAGATCGACGCATCGATGCCCTTGCGGGTGAGGGTCGCGATGCGCTCGCGCAGCATCATGAAGCTCAACTCTTCGGGCGCGCGACGCACGTCGAGGAAGTCGTCGAGCGTTTCCGGGATCGTGACCGTATTGGCGGGCAGTGCGCGCGTCACGATCTGTCTACCAGAGAACTCACGCTGACTGGCCGCACTGGTTTCCCAGCCGACGCCGTTCCACCGTGCGGTGGCCACCTCTATGATGCTGGACGGGGCGAACGACGCGTCGATGCGGTAGATAGTCAGCCCATGCAACGTGCTGCGCGCGCCATCGACGTAGTCGATGTTATAGAACCCCTCGCGGCCGTGGTACCAGATCTCGTGATCACTCAGTAGGCTGCGTTGCGGTCGCTTGCGAATCTCAACGACGTTCACATACTGAAACTTGCGCGAGCAATAGGGGACGACGGTCTCCTCCCAGAGCAGCGACGCACCGCTGATCACGCCCGCAATGATGAGCAACGGCACCGCCATTTGGCCGAGACTGACCCCCAGCGCGCGAAACGCGACGATCTCGTTGCGACGCGACATCGTGCCCAGACTCACCAGCACCGCCGCCAGCACCGCCGGCGGGGTGACCTGTGTGACGATCAACGGAATCTTGAACAAGAAGTAGCGCGCCGCCAGCGCCGGCGTCGCGTCGTTGCGCAGCAGGGTGTCGAGCCGATCGAAGAAGTCGATGATCAGGTACAGCCCGACGAAGCTGGCCAGAATCATCGCGAAGAGCCGCAAGAACTCCCGCGCGACATAGCGACTGATGACACTCGACAACATGAGCGATGCCGGCGGCGAACTAGGGCCCGGCGTTGGCGCTCACGCGTGCCACCCAGCGGGCCCGCAGGGTCACCAGCCACTGATCTACCGCCGCCAAGCTCGATAAGCTGGTCTCCCGCGCCGCGCGCCAGAGCAGTGTGCTTGCCAGTGTCGCCATCACCAGGTTGGGGATCCACAAGGCCACGATGGGTGGCAGGGTGCCGCGCTCGCCGAGGCTCTCGCCCAAACTGAGCAGGAGATAGTAGCTCAGGATCAACACCAAGCTGGTCGAGAAGCCGCGCGATCGTACGGCGCGGGTCGGCTGCACACCGAGCGGCACGCCGAGCGCGGCGAACACCAGGCAGGCAAATGGAATGGCGAACTTGCGGTGCAATTCGACCTGCTCGACCAGTGCCGGGATGCCGGCCTCCGCTTTCGTCGTGATGGCTTGGCGCAGCTCGCCGACCGTCAACTCGCTTGGTTCGCGTTCCCGTCGCCGCACGCGCGCTAACGCCGTGTCGAGATCGAGGCTCAAGTCGTACACGCTGAAGTCGGTTTTGTTGTAGCTCCGTCCCCCCGGCTCGAAGCTGTGGATGGTCCCGTCGAGCAAACGCAGGGTCAGCGTCTGGCTCGCTTCGTTGTTGATGACGATCCCCAATTTGGCGAAGACGGTGTTGTGCTGCATCGCGTCGCGGGTGTCGGAAATCACGATGCGCCTGAGGGTGGTGCCGGGCGGTTCGATTTCTTCGACGTAGATGACCAGCCCCGTGAAGTCGTCGTTGAATACTTGTTCGCGGATGCCCGCGCTCGCTCGCACCTTGGCGATCGAGTACAACGCGTCGCGCAGCTGGCGATTGCCCCAGGGCCGCGCATACATCGACAAGCCCAGCGTGACGCAGTAGATGACGACGGCGATCGCGGCCACGGGACGCAGCAGTTGATACAAACTGACCCCCGAGGTGTGCAGCGCGACGATTTCGCTGTCGGAGGAGAGGCGGCCAAACGCAATGAGCACGCCCAGCAGCAGCGCCATCGGCACGGTGACTTCGAGGAACGCGGGCATGATGTACGAGAACAGTTTGAGCACTTGCAGTGCCGGCACGCCGCGGTTGACGATCAGCTCGACGAGCTTGAGAATGCGCGCGATCAACAGGATGCCGGTGAAGACCGCCAGGCCCAGCAGAAACGGCACGAGAATCTCGCGGGTGATGTAACGATTGAGCGTCCGCACGTGAGCGAATCGTAGTGAAACGCCGATTCAATGTAAATCAACGACCGCCCACGCAGCGAGTGTACGGGATCCATGCGGTGGCGGCCCGTCTGGAGATGGCGCCGCCGCTGGTCGAGCGCGTGTACGTCCGAGCCGAGGCCTCGGGGCGGGTGGCTGCGCTGGCGGCCGCGGCGACGCGCGCCGGCGTCGAGCTGCAGCGCATCGCCCCCGCCGTGCTGCGCGAACTGTGCGGCAGCGACCATCATCAAGGAGTGGTCGCCGACGTGCCGCCGTTTCATTACCGCGATATCGAGTCAGTGCTGATACCAAAGCTGGCTCGGGTCGTCGTGCTCGATCAGCTGCGCGATCCACAGAATTTCGGCGCGTTGCTGCGAAGTGCGGAGGCCGCCGGCGTCGGGTGCGTCGTCGTCCCCAAAGATGGCGCGGTCCGCGTGACGCCGAGTGTCGAGAAGGCGGCGGCGGGTGCGGCCATGCGCGTACCGGTGGCCCTGGTGGTGAACGTCGCGCGTACGCTGCAAACGTTGAAGGACGCCGGGTTCTGGATCATCGGTCTCTCGGCCCGGGCGCCCGCCGATCTGTTCTCCTATGAGCCGCCGGCGCGCGTTGCCATTGTCTTGGGCGGCGAAGAGGGCCTGCGGCGATTGGTGGAGGAGCGCTGCGATGTCCTGCTCGCTGTGCCGATGCAGGGACAGGCCGAATCGCTGAACGCCTCGGTCGCGGGAGCACTTGCCATGTATGCGTTGCGCCCGCGTTCGCGCACCGCAGGTTTTGCTTGACATATACGCGAGCCTCCGCCAATTAGCGCACGCCAGTCGTCAGGTACATCGTCAATAAAGGTCTTCGCGTTGCGCACTGCTCAGCTGCGGCCCAGCCTAATCTACGGCCTCATCTTGTTCGCGCTCGGTGTCGTGTTCGCCACGCATGCGCGCGCCCAATTTCTTGCCGGCGACGTCAACGGAGATGGCCACGTCTCGCTGGATGACCTGGCCGATCTCCCATCGGAGTTGTTCGATGGAGACGGTGATGATGTAGCGGATGTCGCGAGCGGAGAGTTTCCGGGCGCCGCCGGCGCCGATGCGAATCAGGACGGGCTGATCACCGCCGCCGATTTTTCGCAGGTGGTCGTGTTGCAGCCCGGCTTGACGCCGGCCGTACCGACCGTGACGCCTACCCGTCCATCGCCAACTCTGACACGAACGCCGACCACCACGCCGACGCCGAACCTGACACCCGCCACGGCGACCGCGACCCCAACGGCTACCGCGTGCGTGCCGCAGAACATCGGCGTCGGTACCGTCGGTGGTGCACTCGGTCCCGGCGATTGCACGAGCGGCTCAAGCGAGCACTTCATCGACGCGTACAGCGTCGCGGCGCACCCCGGGACTGCCTTGAAGATCGACGTCACTTCAACGAGTTTTTTACCGAGGATCTTGTTGCGCGACGCCGGGGGATACTTCGGATCGTATACTGGTCCACTTCCGGTCGAGTTATTGGTAACGACCAACCGGCCCTATGAATTCACGGTCACCAGCGGCACGGTGGGTCAGCCGACCGGAAGCTATACGCTGACTGTGAGCACCCGCATGTGCCAACCGACGCCGCGCAGCGTCACGCCCTCGAGTACCGGTACTCGCGTCAATGCAACCTTGCGCGAAACTGACTGTCCGGACCCTGCCGTGCCCTCGTCTCCTGCGCATCGGTTTACGTTTACGGCGTTGGCGGGGTCGGCGCTCTCGGTGCGGATGAGCACGGCGGCCATAGACCAAGACGTGCCCGACCCGGTCATCACGATCTATGGCCCGCCGCCGACCGCCGACAGCTTCACCGGGATCGAACTCGCCTCGGATGATGAGAGTGGCGGCCCGGTGGACAACGGCACCACCGATGCGTTGCTGTCCTTCTACGCCGTTGAGAGCGGGACCTATACCGTCGTTGCCAGCGGCGGTGTTGGGAAGTACAGCGCCACATTCTCGCTCCCGTCTTGCACCCCGATTCCGGTTACGGTGTCGAATCAGTTGATGACGGTTACCGGCACACTGACGGCCGATTCTTGTCCGGCGCCATTTCCCTTGCCCAATGCTTCGAAGGGCGATCCCAACAGCCGCGCGGCCGTGTACACGATTGCGGCCGACGCCGGGGATGTGATCGCGGCCGAGATGCTGTCGGTCGATTTCGATGCCCAGTTGTACTTGCTGGGCCCCGACCACACGGTGGTGGCAAGTGACGACGATGGCTCGGAGAACGACATCACCGATGCGCAACTCGCGTTCACCGTCCCCCAGGCCGGCATCTACACGGTGGTCGCCGCCAGCAACGATGCGTCGATCACGCAAGAGGGATCGACCGGCAAATACAGTCTGGCCCTGCAGAAGTGTCCTGCCAGCCCGCTCTCGCTCGATACCGTAACCTCCGACAGTTTCAGTCGGACACTCGACTGTCGTGGCACCAAGGGGGTCTTCGTCAACAGCTATAAATTTACCAACAACAATCCGTCACAGTTTGTCTTCGCGACAATGGTGGCGGACCCATCGTCCGATATCGACTCGGTGTTGGCGCTGACGACGCCGAGCGGACAGGTGTTGGTCAATGACAACGATCCGTTTGTGGCGGACTTCACGTCGGATGCGCGCATCGCTCGCGTGCTCCCGCTGGCGGGCACCTACTTTCTGACCGCCTCCTCATTTCAAGATGGGGGTCCGGTCGAAGGCGGCTACGCCGTCTCCGTCGCGCGGTGCCGCACCATCGCGGCCGCGGCAGGCACGGTACACGGCGAGTTTCGCGATGACGACTGTGAACTGGCCTCGCTTGGAGACGAGCCGGGTGTGAAGTTGAACGTCTTTACGATGGCGACAAACGCGAACCAGTCAATCTCCATTGTTCCGCCTGACGGAGCGTGTGGGTTGGTGGCCACTGCCGACGGCCTGCAGGGGCCAGGGCCAGCATGCTCACCTGACTTCTTGGCGATGCCGCTCGCCAGCGCCGGCACCACGGCGGTGATTGTCAGCGCGTCCGATCCGACCGTGCGCGGCCCGTACGAGTTCGAGCTGCGCACCTGCCCGGCCAGCGGGATAATCGGCTTCGCCTCCTCAACCGTCGGATTCATTAGCGGCGGCGACTGTCACGACGCCAGCGGCCTGCCGGGTGACTTCTATTTGTTCCGCGCGCCGTCATCCTTGATTGCCTTCAACGGCGACGTCACCGCACACGTGATGAGCTCGTTCAGTGACAGTTCGTTGGTGGTCGACAACACCGGCCTTTCCAGCGTGGCGAATGAGTTGGTGGAGAATCCCGAAGATCTATTGCCGATTGGCTCCGATCTCGTCTTTGGCCTCACGGTACGGCCGGCGCGCGCCGATACCACCGGCAGCTACGCCTTGCACGTCAATATCGCCCATTTGCACCAATAGACGACCACGACAGTGAACGTTGGTCGAATTTCCGCTTGACCCGTGCAAGCGGCGTGCTTTATATGCCATGTGCGTTTTTCAGCGATCCGGACACAGAAGACGTGGCGTGGTCAGGTAGCGCTATGGCGGCAACGCTCTACTCTCCGTGCGGTAGGGCACTGCATCGGCGTGCTCGCACTCTCGACAGTGATCGGTTGCGGCGGCGGAGGGGGCGGCAGCGCTCCGAGTACGCGGGGTGGCCTCACTCTACGCGCCCTGTGGGAACGGCAGAATTCGGCTGTCGGTTCACAGCTCGCAACGTTTGACGGCGGGACCGAAATTCCTCTTTGTGTTCAGACCGTCGAGGTCCGGGTCGACGGCGACGGGTATACTCGCCGCAAGTTCGTCGATCCCAATGATCACGAAGCAACGATTGACAATCTGCCGGCCGGGTCGGTGAACGTATTCGTCTTCGGCTACGACGTGCCATTTGGCGAACCGCCGGATCTCGCGACGGTTGGCATCGCGCCTTGTTATGCAAGTGCGGCCGTGCCGGCTCAGATTACCGCAGGGCAGACCACCGACGTCGGGAATGTGAACGTCCTATCGCGCCCGTTCGTCACTTCCTTTGTGCCGTTGCCGGGCGAGACTGGGGTGTCGCGTTCGGCGCCAGTAACGTTCGTCGTAGCGACCGCGAGCGGAGGCATCAGCCGCGACAGTGTGACGATTGCTGTCAACGGTACGGTATTGGTGAATGACGGGCTGCCCTCGCACGGTGCGGACCTCACCGCGTGTGCCGACGGCAGCGCTTCGCCGTGTGTCGTTCCGAGCCAGAATCTGCATGGTTTCCGCTTCAGCACCTCGGTGAATACGTTCCCCGCCTTCACCACGATCCCCGTGTCGGTTAGCGCAAACGATACCAACACACCGCCGCGCGCCATCATCCCCGATCCCTATGAGTACCAGTTCACCACCGGCAACGAGATCACGACCGCGACGCCGACTAATTCACCGACCGGCACGGCGACCGCAACCCCGACCTTGTCGGTAACGCCTCTGCCGACCGCGACCGGTACCGACACTGCCACCGTGACGCCGACCGATACCGCGACGGCAACGGCGACGGTCGAATCGACTCCAACATCAACGTCAACCGACACCGCCACCGCGACAGCCACTGCGACCCAGACGGCCACCGTGACGGCAACCGATACACCGACGCTCACGCCAACGACCACTGAGACGCCAACGTCTACGGAAACCGCGACGCTGACGGAGACGCCGACCAGTACCCCGAGCGACACGCCAACCACGAGCCCAACGGCAACGGAGACTTCCACCGAGACGCCGACCGGCACAGCGACGGAAACCGCCACCGATACTCAGACCGCGACGGCGACCGAGACGCCCACGCTAACCCCAACCGGGACGTTTACCGAGACGCCAACCGAAACCGAGACGCCGACCCCAACCGAAACGCCGACGATTACCGCAACTCCGACGGCGACGGATACGGAGACGCCGACCGCAACCGCGACACCAACGCCGCTGACCTACATCGTCACGAATCTGGATGACAGCGGCGATGGCTCACTGCGCGCGGCGATCACCTTGGCCAACACCGATGAATTGCCGAGCCGGATTCTGTTCGCTCAAGATCTCATGGACGGCGAAATCGCACTCGATACGCCGCTGCCGCAACTCATCGCGGATGCCACTTCGATCGACGGCGCCTTCGGCACGCCGGCGCCGCATATCGCGGTCCTCGGATCGATCGACGCACCGGTCATGACTATCGTCGGGCACGGCATTCGACTACGCGGCTTGGCGTTGACCGGTGCGACCAGCGGTGTTCGGCTGGCCAGTGGATCATCTGACGCCCTCATCGCTGGCAACTACATCGGTGTCGAACTCGATGGGTCCACTCCCGCACCCAACAGCGATGCCGGAATCGACCTCGACGGATCGGGTCACACCCTTCAGGGCAATACGATTGCCGCGAACTTGGGTGACGGCATCATCATTCATGACACTGCCAGCGCTGCGACCGTGGTCTCGAATACCATTGGTGCGACGGCTGATCGTAGCGCGGCAGTCGGCAATGTGGGTGCGGGTGTTCGCGTGTCCGGTCAGATGGCCGTGATCAAAGACAATCTCGTCGTGGGCAACGGCTCGAGCGGCATCGCGCTTGGCGGAATGGCCGTCCACGACGTGACGATCACCAACAACGACATCGGAGATGAGATCCTCAGCGGCAACGATGGCGACGGCATCACCGTTGAAGCGGCCACGCACGTCACGATCGGCGGTGCTGATAGCGGTAACCGCATCCGCGACAACTTCGGCGCCGGCGTGAACATCCTCGGAGCCGGTGCCACCGCCGTGCAGCTCACTCGTAACTCGATCGTCGCCAACGGTGGTCTGGGCATCGCACGCAGTGGCGGCGCCGAGACCTTGGTGAGCGCTCCGATGCTCTTTGTGACCGGCAATACGATCGCGGGCACCGGCTTGGTGAGTGCGGCGGTCGAGTTCTTTGCCACCGGTGTGCCTCCCGATCCGACCGGCGCAGGCGAAGGAGAGTTCTTCCTCGGCAGTACCACGGCGGATGACCAAGGCGCCTTCTCGTTCAACTTCGCTCCGGCCGAGGTCACGACCGTGACCGCGACACAAACCGACGCGGCGAACAATACGAGCGTGTTTGCTGTCAACGTCCAAGTCGCGCCGCCGCCGACTAGCACACCGACGGAGACGCCGACAGAAACCCCGACGGACACGGAAACGCCCACGGCAACCGAGACCTCGACCGAGACGCCAACCCCGAGCGTGACCGAAACGCCACTGCCGACTGCGACCGATACCGCGACCGCGACTGTCACAGAGACCGCGACCGAGACGCCGACCGAGACGCCAACGCCAACCGCGACCGAAACCCCGACGGTAACGGAGACTCCCACGGTAACGGAGACTCCCACGGTAACGCAGACGCCCACGCTGACTGAGACCTCCACCGAGACGCCGACGGTTACTGAAACGCCGACCGATACGCCGACGCCGACCGATACGCCGACGGCAACTGACACGCCCGAGGTGAGTCCCACCGAGACGACGACGGCGACGGTTACCGAGACCGCCACCGTCACGGAGACACCAACCGAGACGGCGACTCCGACGGAGACAGCGACGCCGACAGTGACGGACACGCCGACGGAGACGCCGACCGCGACGCCAACCGCGACCCCGACGGAAACGCCGACTCAGACCGACACACCGACCGATACGCCGACGCCGACTGCGACCGCGACCGACACTGATACGCCAACCGCGACGCCAACCAGCACCGACACGCCGACGGCGACGCCGACGGCGACCGATACGCCTACCGACACTCCGACCAACACCGCGACCGCAACGGCCACCGCAACCGACACCGCCACCGCCACCAGTACCGCGACCACGACGGCAACCCGGACCGCGACATCGACGGACACCCCGACCAACACACCAACGCCGACCGCGACCCCAACGCCATCGGCGGCGGCCTATATCGTGACCAACACCAACGACAGCGGGGCGGGATCACTGCGCACCGCAATGACGCTCGCCAACACCGACGGCGTCGCCAGCGCGATCACGTTTGATCCAAGTCTGACGGGTCAGACGATTGTGCTGGCCACCGCACTGCCCGCTTTGAGCGAAGCCCAGACCACGATCAACGGCGACATCAACGGCGATCTGCAGCCCGATATCCGCGTCGCCGGTACGATGGCCTTCACCGGATTTGTTGTCCAAGCCGATCTCGTTGAGCTCCGTGGCTTGGCGATCACCTCGATGTCCGTCGGGATCCAACTGACCTCCACCGCGCACACTGCGGTGATCGCGAACGACTACGTCGGCCTAGCACTCGATGGGGTGACGGCAGCAGGTAACAACGGGACGGGCATCGTGGTCGGCGGCTCCGGCCATTTGATCGATCACAATGTGATCAGCGCCAACGCCGTCCACGGCGTTCTCGAAGTCAGCACGGCGAGCAGCGTCACGATCACCGGCAACACGATCGGCGCCACGGCCGATCGCTCCGCGGCACGTGGCAATACCGGAACCGGTATCTTCCTGCTCGGACGCGCGACCATTGGCGGCACCGCTGCGGGCGCCGGTAACTTCATCATTGCCAACGGCGGTAGCGGCGTCTTCCTGCAAGCGATCAGCGGCTCGGTCCACGACATCTCGATCCTCGGCAACCAGATCGGCGACCCCGCCGTGGGCGGCAACGGGATCGATGGCATCACCATCGATCTGGCCACCAATGTGACCATTGGCGGGCTGGCGAGCGGTGCGCCCAATACTATCGCAAACAACGCGGGGATTGGCGTCGCCATCGTCAAACCCAGCACCGGCATCGCGGTGCGCGCCGATAGCATAGCCAACAACACCGGCGCAGGCATTCGTCGCAGCGGTGGTGCTGAAACGATCATCGCGAAGCCCGTGCTGAGTAAGAGCGGAACGCTGCTGACGGGTACTATGGCTGTGGCGAACGCCGCCGTTGATGTATTCCGCACCGACACGCCACCTGACAGCAGCGGCGCCGGTGAAGGGAAAACGTACCTCGGTACCACCACGGCCAACGGAGCCGGGACCTTCTCGTTCTCGTTGGCGGGCCAAGCGGCCGGGGTGTTCACCGCAACGCAAACGGATGCCAGCAACAACACCAGTGAGTTCGCGGTGAACATCACGGTGCCATGAGCGCGGCGACTTTTATGCGCACAAGCAATCGCATGACCGGCACGGGGGCAGAGCGAAGATGACATGCAGGCGGAGGTACTGGGCGGTGACGCTCCTGGTGATCGGGATGTCGCTGCCTCTCGTCGCGCCGGTGTCGGCCAACCAGCGCTCGCAGGCGCTGTACGCGAAAGGGCTGGTGCCGTTCCACAACGGCAAGTGGGACGACGCCTACCAGTTGTTCGACGAGGCTGTGAAGGCCGATCCGAGCGATGCGCTGGCGCTGTACTATCGCGGGCTGACGGCGGCGCGCCGCGGTCAACCCACCGTGGCGATCCCCGATATGGAGCAAGCCGCGAAACTGCGTCCGCGCTTGGCTCATCTCGCGCTCGATCTCGGCATCACTTACTTCGACGCCGGCCAATTCGCCCAGGCCAAGACCTGGCTCGATCAGGCCTACGCAACCGCCGACGATCGCCTGCGCGCGGCGTTTTTCCTCGGCATGACGTGTTATCGTTTGCGCGAGTTCGACAAGGCCAGCGCGTATTTTGCCGAAGCCGAAAAGGATCCCGAGCTGCGCGCTAATGCGCACTACTATGCCGGGCTGGTCGCCCTGCAACAGGGGCAAACGGCTGAAGGCCGCAAGCAGATGGAACAGGCCGCGCAAGGCCGCGCCGAGAGCGAGACCGCCAAGTCCGCGCAGCAATTCCTGTCCGGCGGCAGCGTGCGCCAACCGCCCGCTCCGGGCCAACCGGCAGCGCGACCGTGGTCGGTCTACGGCGATATGCGCCTGGAGTACGACAGCAACGTCAACCTCGGCCCCAACAATTCCCCGGTGTCGGGCTCCAACACGGGCAAGTCGGATGGCGATGTGGCGCTCGGTTTTGGCGGCGCGTACAACCTCCTCGACATCGATGTGGCTCGCATCACCGCATCGTACGACTTCTATCAGAGCCTCTTTTTCACCGACAGTGATTTCAACCTCGAAGCCCACCAATTGCGCCTGCAGGGAACGGTCCCGGCGGGTCCGGTGCAGCTTGGGTTGGCGGGGGCGTATGGGTACTACCTACTCGGCGGCGATACGTTTTATCAGGAAGGGGTGGTGACACCGTGGGTGACCATCCCCGAAGGCGAGAGCTTGAGCACGCAGATCTACTATGCCTTCCGCGCTCGCAATTTCATCCTCAACACCTACAATCCATCTCGCGATGCCACTAATGATGCCGTCGGCATCCGCCAATACGCTCTGCTCGGCGCCGAGGACCGCATCCTCAGCGTCGGCTACCAGTTCGACAAAGAACTCGTCGAGGCGGCCTTCCTCGCAGATGATGTCACCGGCGTCCGTCACCGGAATTCGTTTCAATACAATGGCAACCAATTCGATGTCAGTGTGGAATTGCCGCTGGCCGATGTCGCAACGGCGCGGTTTGCCTACCTACTGCGGTTGGAAGACTACCAGTTCCCCGACCAGTTCGCGGTGCCCGCCTACGCCTTTCGCCGGCATGATGTTGAGAATCAGATCTTCGCGTCGGTCTTCCGCGACATGACGGACTATCTCCAGCTCGGTTTGACCTACATCGGCACGTTCAATCAATCGAACATCAGCGACCCGTACCAATACAATCGGAACGTCGTCTCGGTCGGCGCGCGGCTCCACTACTAACAGCGGGGTGTATGAGCGATGACGCGGACGTACAGAATTTCGATCGGTCTGCTGCTGAGTGTCGCAGTGCTCGCGGTGCAGGTACGCACGGCCGCAGCGCAAAGCGCCGGAGGGCACGAAGTGGCGACGGTTGCTGCCGTGGTCGGCGGTGCCGAGTTGCAGCGCGCAGGTGGCGGAGACTGGCAGCTCATGGTGGTGGGGAGCGGCTTGTTTACCGGCGACCATGTCCGCACCCGCGCCACCAGCCGAGCCAAGCTGGTGTTCCAAGACGATTCAGTTGTCGATGTCGGCCCCGCCACCGAGATGGTGATCGACAAAGAAGACTTCAATCAAAGCGCGCGCCAGTATCGGTCAGCGCTCAAACTCGTGACCGGCAAGATCCGGGCGTTGGTGAGCGAGTATTACACCACACCGAACTCCCGCTACGAAATCGAGACGCCCACCGCAGTCGCCGGCGTGCGCGGCACTGAGTTCATCGTTGTGTACGATGCGAACGCGGATTACACCGACGTCGTCGTGATCGAGAACGAAGTCGTGGTCGAGGGCACCCTGGGTGTGGTTGGCGGCACTGTTCGCGTCGGCCCGCAAATGGCGAGCCGCATACAGAAGGGGCGCTTCCCTTCCGCTCCACGAAAGATCGATGCCGCGTTGCTGCAACAGTACCTCGAAGGACTCGACATCGTTGGTACCGGCGGTCACGACAGTCTCGGCAGCGCCCACGCCGCAGTGAAGGGGCAATTGCTGTCGCCAACCGACAGCGCAGCCCAAGTTGGGAAGGTCGCCCGCACTGCCACTCGAACCGCGGGCCTGGTTGTCAACGCTCCCGATCAATCACCCGGCGCCGGCTACTCGAAGGACATCGGCACCAACACCCAACCACTCAACGCGTTCCAGGTCACCCCGCCGGGCAGCGTCCCAAAGGGTGGCGTCCACGTCGGGTTCTAGCTTCCGCGCGTCCCTGCTCAGCCGGCCAAGCGCACACGACCGCCGTCGCGCACAGCGGCATCGTCTGACACCACGATTGCTTCACCACCCTTGAGGCCGCTGGTGACGCGGGTGCGATCGCCGACTTCGCCGGCGGTTTCGATCGGCGTGCGATGCGCGCGTTCGTCACTCACCACCCACACGAACAGACTTCCCTGCGAATCGCGTCGCACGGCCGCCGCGGGCACCAGCACAGCCGGCTTCTCCACCTCCTGCGCTGTCGCCTCGGCGAGAAAGGTGATGCGCGCGCTCATGTCGGGCAGCAGGCGCGCGTCGGGCTGCAGGATGTGGACCTCGATGCGCAGCGTGCCCTTCTGCCGATCGACTTGTGGGTAGAGTTTCACCACCTGTGCCGCGTAGTGCGCGTCGGAAAATGCGTCCGGCGTCACTTGCGCGGCTTGGCCCATATGGACGCGATTGAGGTCGGCCTCGTTGACGTCGACTTGGGCGCGCATGTCGGTGAGGTTGGCCAAGCGGATCAAGTCGCCGGAACCCGCGAACCCGCCGGGCACGGCGATCTCGCCCACTTCCTTCAACTTCGCCAACACCACGCCGTCGGTCGGGGCGTGCAGTGTGGTGTACTCGAGGTTGACCTTTGCCTGCGCCAGCTCGGCTTCGATTTGCGCGATGGTGGCACGCGCCACCGCTGCCTTGTTCTCGAAGACATCGAGTTCTTGTTTCGAGATCACCGCTTGCTGATGGAGGGCGCGGCCGCGCGCCAAATCGGCGTCGGCCAAGTTGAGGTTCGCGCGCGCGACCGCAAGACCGGCTTCGGTGCGCGTCATTGCGGCACGATAGTCGCGGTCATCAATTTGGACGAGCGGATCGCCTTTGCGGACGTTCTGCCCCTCTTCGACGAAGTAGTGGTCGATGCGGCCGGGGACGCGGACGCCGATCGATACGTAGCGATCGCCGGTGACGATGTAACCGGAACCCGACAGCACCGGGGCCGGCCCGGCTTGGCCCGGAGCCGACATCGTGGCATAGGCGACGGTGACCGTCGGCGCGCGCCCGAGCACGGACCAGGTGCCAAGCGCGGCGACAGCAAGCAACCCAACGGTCACCGCGATCCAAATGGGACGGCGACGCGTGCCGCTCGGTTTGCGCGGCGCCGGCGGCGCGCCACGATCGAGTCGCAGCGATTCCAAGTCAGCGCGCAGTCGTTCGTGTCGTTCCGGATTGGGGTTCGCCATCGCCTCAGCACTCACAAGTCATGCGGAGAAAGTCAACGAACAGTAGGCAGAGGGCAGCAGGCAGCAGGCAGCAAGACAACCAGAGACCATGAACTAGAGACCACAAACCACGAACCAACTCACGCTTTGCGCAGCGCTTCGATCGGTCGCATGCGCGCGGCGCGCCACGCCGGACCGAAGCCGCCGGCGAGGCCGATCACGACCGCGAGCACCAGTGAGGCGACCAGGTCGTGGCCGGTGACGCGCAGACTGACGACGTTGGTGGTGAACGTCGCCGCGTTGAACGACACGCCGCCGAGCAGGACCCCGAGGAGGGCCGAGAGCGCGAGTGCGAGCACCGCGCCGAGCGCGAATCCGATCGCCGCCAGCAGGATCGCCTCCACTTGAAACGCGGAAAGAATCGCCAGCCGCGAAAAACCCAGCGCGCGCAGCGTGCCGATCTCGGCGGTGCGCGCTTGCACCGATGCGTACATCGAGTTCGCAGCGCCGAATCCGGCGCCGATGCCGGCGAGCACGGCGATGCCGATCACCAAAACGTAGAGCGAGTTCGCCGACTCCGACTGCTTGGCGTAGTACTCTGTCTCGCGCTGCGCGTGGAGCGCAAAACGCGGATCATCATCGACCCGGCGCATCAAGGGTTCCAGCTCGGCTGCCGAGGCCGCCCGCATGCGCAGACCGGAATACGGCGATGGTCGCTTGGCATCGTTGGCCAATTCGCGCACGTCGACCCACACCTCGCTCTCGAATGACGAGCCGCCGGCATCGAGAATCCCGACGACCTTCCAAGTGCCGTGGCCGAACTGGAGATCGCTGCCGAGCGTCGTGCCGATGTAGCGGCCAGCCACACCGCGTCCAACTACGACCTCGTGCGCGCTGGGCGTGAACATGCGCCCCTCGGCGATCCGAACACTGCTGTGAACCGCCAAAGCGACCGGCTCGACGCCACGCACGAGCACGTTCTCCCGACCGCCGGCGGGGGTGTGGAAGAACGGCTGTACCACCAACTCCGGCGAGGCTAGCGGCTGATCAGCGCTGTCGCGCGCGATCCCGTCGAAGAAGCGGATGGCTTGATACGCCTCGAGCGGCAACCAACTCGCGCCGTCGTTGTCCGACCCTTTGCGCATCACGATCAGATTCAGCGGATCGCCGCTCGATGTCACCGTCCGCTTCAGACTGGAGATCAGCCCGAGAAACAGACTGCACGCGATCACGACGAGCGCGATCACACTCGCCGACATCACACTGCGCATCGGCCGCGCGGCGACGTTCTTGAAGCTATACGATATCGGGAGCATGGAACGAAGCGAGCCTTCGGCTCGCGCTGATGGCTGATCGCATATCGCTGATGGTTCGGATTGTCATCCGGATGTCTCGGCTATCTGCCATACGCCATATGCTATCCGCCGCAGTCAGAACACCTCGTGCAGCGTCTGCACCACCGGTTTGCGGGCGGCGCCGAATGACGGGACGAGGCCGGCCAACATGCCGACGAAGAGCGACAGGAAGATCCCCTGCACCACCACCGGCGCGGTGACGATGAAACTGCCGAGCGGCCCGAGCGCCGGATTCCATCCGGTCGAGGCTTTGAGCGCATGCGTCAATCCGATCGTGAGCAGCACGCCGAGGCTCCCCGCCACTGTGGACAGCGCGACGGCTTCGGCGAATAGCGTTCCGAAGATGACGCGCCGGCCGAAGCCGATTGCTTTGAGCACCGCGAGTTCGCCGGAGCGCTCGCGCACCCCCATCGATGCGGTGTTGGCGGCGATGAACACGATGCACAAGGCCACCAGTCCGGTGACGATCAGGATGATGGTGAGGAAGCCCTTGAGCGATCCGAAGAAGTTCGCGAAGTAGCTCTTCTCGGTCTCGCACGCGGTCTCCGCTTCGCTGTTGTGCGACATGTCGTCGATCTGGCGCATGATGGCGTTGACGCGGTTGGGATCGCTGGCACGCACCCAGATCACGTTGGCGATTCCGAGACCGGGCATCCCCTTCGCTTTGAGCGCTTCGTCGAGATAGGTCCAATTCAACCACAACAGCGGTGAGGTTTCGCGCGGCATCTCACCGACGATGCGCAGGTCGAGATTGGCCGGCCAGACCGTGCTCCGCAGCGTGATGCGGTCGCCGATCTTCCAGCCGTACTTCTGCATCGTCTGACGCCCGACGATCGCGCCGTCGCGGTAGCGTTGGAAGTCGGCGAGTTGCTCGGCCGGGATGTTGTAGTCCGGGTAGACGGCGCCGACATGCTCGGCTTCGACGGCGAAATTCGGAAAGGTCACCCGTCCTTCTTCTTCGAAGGCGCCGCCGAACCACATCGTCGCGGTGGCCGCCGCGACGCCGTCCACTTCACGCACCTTGCGCGTGAATGAGAACGGCATCGAGTACACCACGCCACCCTTGTTGTGCACGGAAATGCGAGTGTTGCTGGCGACGCTGTTGAGGATCGCGTCGAGTCCGGCCGGCATCGTGAGCAACAAGCACACAAGCACCACTGCGAGCATGATCGCCCCGCCGGTGAGCGCGGTGCGCAGCTTGTTGCGCCCGAGATTGGCGCGAATGAGGCCGAAGTATTTCATGGTCGTGACTCGTGTTCGTGATTCGTGACTCGGGTACCGTTTGCCGGCTATCTATTGTCGCGCGGCGCCGCCGGCGGCGATGCGAATCGCTTCCGCCGCGCGGTCCGCGTCTTCACCTTCGAGCAATACGCCCTTGTCGAGGTGCAACGCATCGTCGACGAAGCGCAACGCGCGGGAGTCGTGAGTGACCATGACGATGGTCTTGCCGAAATCGTTCTTGAGTTGCCGCAGCAGCGCCAGAATGTCCTCGGCGTTGCGGGCATCGAGATCGCCGGTCGGTTCATCCGCGACGATCAGATCGGGGTCGGTGACGATGGCGCGCGCAATCGCCACGCGTTGTTGTTCGCCGCCCGAGAGCGTGCGCGGCGAGTGATCCATCCGATGATCGAGGCCGACCACACGCAGCGCCGTCTCCGCTCGCCGCGCGCGCTCGGCCTTCTTCAGCGGAGTCAACAACAGCGGCAGCGCCACATTGTCGCGCGCCGACAGCACTGGGATCAGGTTGAAGAACTGAAAGATCAGGCCGACGTGGCGGGCGCGCCAGTGGGCGAGTTCGTCTTCGCTGAGGTCGTTCAGTCGCTGCCCGACGACGAGCACGTCACCTGAGTTCGGCCGGTCGATGCCGGAGATGAGATTGAGCAGGGTCGATTTGCCCGAGCCCGACGGCCCCATGAACGCCACGAAGTGCCCCGCTTCGATGTGCACGCTCACGTTGTCGAGCGCGTGCACCTCATCCGCGTTGCGGTGGTAGGAACGGGAGACGTTTCTGACGTCGATCATCGCGTTTGAGTCGACTCTATCGGGAAGCCCTGTGAGCGGCAAGATCAGCGCTTGACGCGAACGACTCGACAGCGGGCTGAAGTTGGGTTGACTTCCGTCGCCCAAGCGGACGACAATTGCCGCGATCGACTTTCGTCGTCAGCAACGCTAGCCGAAAGGGTGCGGAGGGGGACCATGCGTGGCACGCAGCATTTGGGAGCTCACCTCTGGCGAGTCACGCTCGTGTTCGGCTTCGTGATGGGTGCTCTGCCGGGTTGGATTTCGGTTGCACAGGGTGGGATCAGCCCGTGCTCGGGGTTCACCGATCTCGGCAGCGCGTACCCGCCCATCACCCAGACGGGCACGACCGTCGGCGGTAACGATTTCCTCAAAGGATCATGCGCCGGTATCGGCACCGCACCCGAGAAGACGTTCAAATACACGGCGCCGATCGGCGGCCAGTACACCATCGACACGATCGGATCATCGTTCGACACCGTACTCTACGTCATGAACGGTCGCTGCAGCGGCGAGCTGCCGTCGGCCTGCAACGACGATATTTCGCAGGTGGAGCACCTGTCACAGGTTTCGGTGGCGCTCGATCCGGGCGACACGGTCTACATCGTTGTCGATGGATACAACGGAAACAGCGGCAACTTCACCCTCCACATCAATGGGCCATCGTGCCCGATTCCCACTGATCTCGGCAATGCGCTCACGGCCGGTACGGCCGGAACCACCAGCGGGCCCAACGTGCTCGAAGGCTCGTGCGCCGGCGATCAGGCTGAGAAGACCTTCCTCTACACCGCCCCCGTCGGCGGCGCGTATACGATCGACACCGACGGCTCGGAATTTCAGACCGCTCTGTACGTGCGCAATGGCGCCACCTGCCAAGGCGCGGAGCTGGCGTGCAAGCCGATCCTTCTTGCCGACGCGGGCGCGGCCGGTCTCGTGCCAATCAGTGTGATGGTGAACCTGACTCCGGGACAGCAGATCTACATCGTCGTGGACGGGCTCGGCGGCGGCAACACCGGCAACTTCCAACTCCACATCACGGGACCCGGATGCCCCAGCCCGGGATCGGCTTCCGGTTTGCCGGTCGCCGTCGGCGGCTCGACATTTGAGGAACCGAACTCACTTGCCGGCACCTGTGGAGGCAGCGGCGCCTCCGACACCGAGACGCTCTACACCGCGCCGATCAGCGGCAGTTACACCATCGATACGATCGGCTCGGCGTTCGACACGGTCCTGTATGTGCGCAGCGGCAGCAGTTGCACCGGTGCGCAACTCGCTTGCAATGACGACATCTCCCAGGGCAATCAGCGATCACAAGTCATGGTGGACCTTACCGCAGGGCAGACCATTTTCATGGTGGTAGACGGATTTCTCAATCACAGTGGAGCGTACTCGCTCAACATCAACGGACCCTCGTGTCCGGCGGCCACGAACCTTGGCAGTGCGATTCCAGCGTTCGCTAGCGGCACGACCACGGCTCAACCGAATTCGCTCAAAGGAGTGTGCGATGGGGCCACTGACCCGCTCGACGCGCCGGATCGTTCGTTTCTTTACACCGCGCCGTTTAGCGGCACGTTCCTCATCGACACCGTTGGCTCGGCCTTCGACACGGTCTTGTATGTTCGCGACGTCAATTGCCTCGGCGCGCAACTAGCCTGCAACGACGACATCGGCGGAGGGGTTCATCAGTCGCAGGTGATGGTGCCGCTCACCAGCGGCCAACACATCGCGATCGTTGTCGATGGGTACAAGAACGCGAATGGAAATTTCAACTTGCATATCGCCGCTGCCGCGCCGCCCGTTCCTACGACGACGCCGACCACTCCGCCGAGTATCGGACCGACAAACTCTCGCACCGCGACGCAGACGACGACCGCGACCCGCACTGCCAGCGCGACCGTGACCGCATCAGAAACGCGCACGGCTACGCCGACGGCGTCAGTCACGAACACCACCACCGGCACCCGCACCGCTTCGGCCACCGCGTCGGTGACGATCTCCGCCACGCTCACCGCGACGGCCACCGCGTCGGCTACTGCGACCGGGTCACGGACCGCCACCGCGTCGGCGACGGCCACCGGCACGCGTACGGCCACGGTCACTGCGACTGAATCAGCGACCAGCACCGGTACTCGCACCGCCACTCCTACCGCAACGGGCACGGGCAGCGCCACGCGCACCGCAACGGTCACCGGCTCGATCACGCGCTCGGCTACCTCGACCACGACGGCCACTGTGACGCAGTCCGCGACCGCCAGCAGCACGCACACCCCCAGCGCGACGGCATCACCGTCCACCACAGCCACCGTATCGCCGACGCCGACATCGACCGACACGCCATCCCCCACCGTCACGCACAGCGCGACCGGCACTCCCACGGAGACGTCGACGGTGAGTCCGACGTCGGTGTTCACCGCGACCATCACCGCGAGTCCGTTGACCACCGCGACGACATCGCCCACGACCAACCCTTCCACTGTCGTGATCGCCACAGCGACGATGACGTTCTCGGGTGGGCCCAGTGCCACACCGACGCCAAGCGCCACCGCGACGACGCCCGTACCGCCCACCGAACCGGGCGCACCGTCACCCACGCCAACCATGACACCAATCGTTGAGACGTGGACACCAATCGTTGAGACGTGCGTGGGTGATTGCGGTGACGACGGCGAGGTTACGGTCGAAGAGCTGATCATCGGCGTCAACATCGCGCTCGGTACCGCGCCGCTCGACCTGTGCCCGCAGTTCGATAGCGACGACAGCGGTGACGTGACCGTGGAAGAACTGGTGCAGGGCGTCAACAACGCCCTCGGCACCTGTGCGTAGAGAAGGCGGAACCAGGGACCACAACGGGACTACGAACCCTTCCGGAACCACGGCACGAACGCGCTGGTGCGCTGCACGTAGTCGGCATACTCCGGCCGCGTCTTCTTCAGTTTGCGTTCGAGCAACGCCACGCCCGAGACGCGCATCAGGAAGAACGTCATCACCGCTGGACCGACTGCGGTCCAGATTCCGCCAGGCGTCGCGAGCGCGATGCAGAACAAACCCCACCACACCATCGCGTCGCCGAAGTAGTTTGGATGGCGCGAGTAGCGCCACAGGCCACGATCCATCACTTTGCCCCTATGGTTCGGATCGGCTTTGAAGCGCGCCAACTGGAAGTCGCCGATCGCTTCGAAGCCTAGACCGATGGCCCATAGCGCCGCGCCGACAGCATCGAGAACGGTGAGATGAGCGGGCAGGGCGCTTGCCTGCGCCACTTGCACCGGCAGCGACACGACCCACATCAACGCGCCCTGCAAACCGAAGACAAGATAGAGGCTGACGAACCAGAAGCGTCCACCGTGTTGTCGCCGCATGGCTTGATAGCGATAATCTTCCTCGTGGCCCCAATTGCGCCACAGGAGATAGCCCGCCAGCCGCAAGCCCCACAGGCTGGTGAGTGTGGTGATCAAGAGTTTGCGCGGCGGATATCCGCTGCCGGCGACGAAGGCGACGTTGGCGATGAGGGTGAAGCCAAGGCCCCAGAAAATATCGACGATGCTGGCGTCGCGTCGGATGAGACTGAGGAGCCACACTAACAACATCAGCAGCACGACGGCAGCGAAAGTCACGGAGAAAACGGTGAAGGTCATAGCGATCTCATCGGTGCATTTCTTGGCGGCAAATCTACTCCCGTGTAGCCGACACCATCGCTGCCCTCAAACATCCGGTTCCATCCGGTTCCAGGCGTGACTACTAACGCCGATCCAATCAGTCTTCCCCGACGCACTCGTTGAGCGCGGCGTTGACCGCCAGCACCAGCTCGTCGACCGTCACCACCTTGCTCCCGTCGTGATCGAAGGCCGGGCAATCGTCCAGCGCGGCATCGCCAAGGGCGATGTTCACGCCGCGCACCAATTCATCGACCGTCACGCTTCCGTTGTGATCGCAGTCGCCGACGCACGGCCCGAGCGTCGATGTCGGTGTCGGCGTCGGCGTATCGGTGACCGTTGGCGTCGCGGTGGCGGTCGGTGTGGCGGTAGGCTGGGGCACATCTACGACGGCGACCCCGCGCGGCCCGCTCTCCACTCGGACCGTCGACGCCACCACGTTTCGAGCGGTGTCGATCACCGCGACGGTGTCCGGCGCATTGTTCGTCACGTAGACCCGGCTCCCGTCCGGCAGCAGCGCGAGCCCCTGTGGGTCCGTGTTCGCACCTATCGCGACCGCCACAATCTCCTTGCTCTTGGGATCGATGGCCTGGAGCGTTCCAACGTCGTTGCTGACGTAGATGCGACCATCCGGTGCGACCGCGACCGCAATGGGCCCGCCCCCGAGCGTGATCGTGTCGACGACGGAGAGCGCCGCCGTATCAAGCACCGACAGCGTGCCGCTCCCATGATTCGCCACGTACGCGCGCGCGCCGTCGGGCGCAAACGCAATGCCACGCGGACCCGTCCCAACCGCGACTTTCGCGCGCACATGGTGGTCGGCCGCATCAATGATCCATACGCTCGCCCCGTTCTGCAGGCTGACGTAGACCGCGTCGTCGGCGGGTGTGATCGCGACACCCAACGGTTCGGACCCGACTGCAATCGTGGCGGCGCTCGCGCACGCCGTCGAGGTCGACACGCAGGCCGCGAGATCGAGGAATGAGATCGTGTTGTCGCCGCGGTTGGCGACATATGCGCGATCTCCGCGATGCGTGACCGCGATGCCACTGGGTTCCGCACCGACGTCGAAGGCAACCACGACTTGGTTGCTGCGCGTATCCACTCCAACCACCGCCGCGAACTTGAACTCGGTCACGTACATGCGGATTCCGTCGGAGCCGCCAGCCAACTGGTTCGCCGAACCGACGGGCACGTTGATAACCACAGTGTTGGTACGGGGGTCGAGCACCGAGACGCTGTCGGCGTCGCGATTGGCCACGTATACGAACGGCCGCGCTTCCGTCGTCACCGGTGCGATTGATGCTGAGGCGAAGAGGGCCATCCCCAACCCGGCTCGTCTCAGTGCGCGCGATCCCATACGTAGAAGGTTGCACGACCGGCCGCGATTATTCCAGCCGAAGGCGAGAAACATGGTGGATTGCCCCGTTGCGGCGTTCGAACATTCCGCGCGGCCCGCCCCTACTCGCCTTTCATCACTCACAATTCCAGGTGTTGACACCTTGGAGCTTTTGACATTATCTGGCCGCGTTAGCGCTCTTGTCTCTCTAAGGATTGCTGCGTGAGCATCGCCCGTCCGCGCCTCAGGCGCCACTACTCCGACGCGGCTGGCATCCTGGTCAGTGATGAGCTGGAACGCGTCGAACTGCGGCTGAGTGAGTTGATTCGCTCGCGTGAACCGCGGCTGAACGACATCGCCCAGTATCTGGTGGGATCGGGCGGCAAGCGCGTACGTCCCGCCGTCACATTGCTGGTCTTCCGCGCCTGCGGTGGACAAGATCTCAACGACATCATCGACGCCTCCACCGCGTTGGAGCTGATTCACTCTGCCACGCTGCTGCACGACGACATCATCGACGGCAGTGAAGTCCGGCGCGGCAATGACTCCGCGCTGCGCAAGTACGGCCTCGCCGATACTCTGGTCACCGGCGACTTCCTCTTCTGCCGCGCCTTTCAACTGTGCGCGCGCTTCGAGGAGAGAGTGATCAACTGGGCCGCCGAAGCGTGCGTGAGTCTGACCGAGGGCGAGATCATGCAAGCGCGCTTCCGCCACAATCCGATGGTGACCGTGGACGACTACATCGAGATCATCACGCGGAAGACGGCATCACTGTTCCTACAAGGCGCGCGCACCGGCGCCCACCTCGGCGGCGCCGACGAGGCGACGGTCGAACGCATGGGCGAGTGCGGGTTCGCGGTCGGGATGACCTTTCAGATGGTCGATGACTTGCTCGACGTGGCTGGCACCGAAGAGCGCATCGGTAAACCGGTGGGGATTGATCTGCGCGATGGCAATCCGTCGCTCCCCGTGGTGCTCGCGATGCGCAACGATGCCGAGCTGCGGCGGCTGTTCGAGAAGCCTGAGCCAACCGCGGCGGACATCACCGCCGCGCTTGATCGCATTCGCCGTTCGGGTGTGCTCGACGACGTCCGCATTCGCGCCATGAGCTACGCCGATCGTGCCCGTGCGGCCATTGACGTTGTGCAGCCCTCGCCGTTCAAGGACAACCTGCTCGACTTGATCGATCAACTCGTCGAACGCGTATCGTAACCGTCAGCCCAGCACAGTCTCCAGCTCGATTAAGTGCGCCACGGTGTGCGTCGGCGCGCATGCGCCGTCGGGCAACGGTTCGCCAGTGGGGTTGAGCCACACGGTATCCATCCCGACCGCCGATGCGCCGGCGACATCATCGTGGAGACTATCGCCGACGAACAACGCGTCGCTCGCATCCACACCGAGCTGGCGTAGCGCCTCGTGAAAGATCGAGGGATGCGGCTTGCGGCGGCCGAACCCGTCGGAGATGGCGATCGCGCGAAACAGCGGCGTGAGTGCGTCGCGATCGAGGATCGCCCGCGCGGTCGGGCCGTGATCGAAGTTCGAAACAAGGGCGAGCGGATAGCGCGTCGTTAGCCGCTGCAGCAGGGTTCGATGCTGCGCCGGCGTTTCGGTTGAGGCGGCGAGGTGGCGCATGTGCGCGAGCGAGAAGCGCTCAGCGCGCCCCGCTACATCAGCGCCGATGGCGCCCAGACGCAGCAGCGCGCGCCGAAAGCGTTCCGGTGACGGCACCTCGCGATACTCGGGCGGGCGCGCCCGGATGATCTCGGCGGTGGTCTCGGTGATCGCGCGGAGAAACTCGTCGTGGCTCACGCCGGGGAGTTCTTGCGCGACCACCTCACGCATCCAATCCATAGTTGAGCGCCAACGCGTACCGGCGACCTGCAGCGTCGGCACGTTTTTGCGGAACAGCACCACCGTGTCGTACAGATCGAACAGAATCGCGCGATACATTGAAGGAAGGGTGCCGGCTATCGGGTGTCGGGGTGTCGGAGGGTGACGCCCGCAATCACCGCGATCGCGAGGCCGCCGACGAGCACCGCGCCGTTGAGCTGTACCGCCCGATGGTGGAGGTCGTCGAACTCGGCCTTGACCGTGTCGGGCACATCGACTTGGTGTAGCTGAGGCCGCAGCGCTTGCGCACGGGGTTGCACCACGAGACCTGCGTAGACGGTTGCGGTAAGCATGGTCGCAGCGAGCACGCTCACCAATGTCCACGCACTGCGTCGCGTGACTCGGCGCAGGGTCAATGCCGTCAACAGGAGCACGCCGCCGCCGGCGGCGCCAACGCGATAGTAGATCGGGAAGAGCGCCGAAGCCACGCGCCCGGCTTCCTCGACCGGGAACGAGAGAAACAATGTGGGAGCCACCACCAACGACATGAAGACGACGGAGCCAAGCCACACGCTCAGCGTGAGCAGGAACAACACGCGAGCGGCGCCGGCGAGCAAGGACATCCCAACCTACTGCAAGTACGTCGCGCGCGCGCGCCGCTCCGACAGCGGTTGCCGCCCCGCGAAGCCCTCATGGAGGGAGTGCCAGTAGCCGATCTCCTTCTCGCCGAACTGCCAGCACCACACTGCTGGCTCACCGTTGATCTCGGTCGGGAAGTCGACCAGCCCGAGATCGAGTCCTTTGAACTCGCCCCCGCACTCTTCGATCTCGCCGAGCAGTTGCTCCACTTCCACGATGGCCGGCCGCAGCGTTGGACGCAGCTCGATGATCTCGCTGCTGGTCAGATCGCCAGCGACTTTGCCGGTCTGCTGCGCCAGCTCGTCGATGCCGCGGCGCAATTCGGCGACCCGTTGCTGCAACCGGCCCATGATCAACTCGAGTTTGGGGATCAAAGCGTTGGCTTCTTCCAAACTGAACACGTGCTGCTCCATCCAACCCTCCCACACGTCCACGTGCGCGACCTACCGGCTCACAAATGTGATGTCAAACTCGCTCGCGGCCCCTTGTCGGCTACTGATGTGTGTATTAAGGTCCCGCTCACGCTCGACGACTGCTCAACGCGCGGCACCCAGAGTGACGATGGCCGACCTTACAGATAAAGACATCAAAGAGCATCGCTTCTTCGGCTTCGAAGACGATCTTAGCGGGATCACGATCCCGAGCGAATTGCCCGTGCTGCCGCTGCGCGGCGTGGCGATCTTTCCGTCGGCGATCGTACCGCTGCTGATATCGCGTGGCGCCTCGCTGCAAACGGTCGAGGCCGCACTGGCCAGCGATCGCATGCTCGCGCTGGTCGCGCAGAAAAATCCCGAAGAGGAAACGCCGCAACCGTCGGCGCTGTTCAAGCGCGGCGCGGCGGGACGCATCCTCAAGATGCTCAAGTACCCGGACGGCAGTGTGCGAATTCTCGTGCAGGGTCTGCGCCGCATCGAGACTGATAACTACACCCAGCTCGATCCGTTTCTGCGCGCCGGCTTGCATGTACTGGCCGACATCCCCGACACCTCGGACGGGAGCGAGGCCGTGCAGGCGCACATGGTCAACCAGTTCGCCAAGTTCGTCTCGATGATCCCCTTCCTTCCCGACGAGCTGCAGGTGGTAGTGACCAACATCAAGGACGCCGGACGGGTCACCGATCTGATTGCCTCAAACCTGAACATCAGCGTGGAGGAGAAGCAGGAGTTGGTGAGCACACTCGAAGTGCGCACGCGCCTGGAGCGGCTGTCGGCGATCTTGAACCGCGAGATCGAGCTGCTCGAACTGGGGCAGAAAATCCAATCGCAAGTGCAGACCGAGCTGTCGAAGAACCAAAAGGAGTTCTTCCTACGCCAGCAGCTGCGGGCGATCCAGAAGGAACTCGGCGAAGGCGATTCGCGCACCGCGGAGGTCGACGACCTGCGCACCAAGATGGAGCAGGCCAACCTGCCCGAAGCCGCCCTCAAAGCCGCCGAAGCCGAGTTGGAGCGTCTGCGCATCATCCCACCGGAATCGGCGGAACACTCGGTGGTGCGCACCTACATCGAGTGCTTGGTCAGCCTGCCCTGGTCGGTATCGACCACCGACAACCTCGACATCGCACACGCCCGCGGGATTCTCGACGAGGACCATTTCGATCTCGAGAAAATCAAGGATCGCATCCTCGAGTTCCTCGCGGTGCGCAAACTCAAGAAGGATTCGAAAGGCCCCATCCTCTGCTTCGTCGGTCCGCCCGGCGTCGGCAAGACGTCGCTGGGCAAATCGATCGCGCGCGCGCTCGGTCGCAAGTTCATTCGCCTGTCGCTCGGCGGCGTGCGCGACGAAGCGGAGATGCGCGGACATCGCCGCACCTACATCGGCTCCATGCCGGGGCGCATCATTCAAGGATTGCGCAACGCGGGCTCCAACAACCCGCTCTTCATGCTCGACGAGGTCGACAAGCTGGGCGCGGATTTCCGCGGCGATCCGTCCTCCGCCCTACTCGAAGTGCTCGATCCCGAGCAGAACAACAGCTTCCAGGATCACTATCTCGACGTGCCGTTCGACCTGTCGAAGGTCATGTTTGTCACCACCGCCAACATGCTCGAACCGATTCCGCCGCCGCTCCGCGATCGCATGGAGATCATCGAGTTGACCGGCTACACGGAGGAGGAGAAGCTCGAGATCGCGCGCCGACACGTGATTCCGAAGCAAGTGCGCGAGAACGGCCTCACCGCCGACCAGGTCACGTTCACCGACGCCGCGGTGCTCCACCTGGTGCGCCACTACACGCGCGAAGCCGGTCTGCGCAACATCGAACGTGAAATCGGCAGCGTGTGCCGCAAGGTCGCCCGCGCGGTCACCGAAGGCCAAACCGCGACGGCATTCATCACACCTGAAAGGATTCACGAACTCCTCGGACCGGAACGCTACTTCACCGAGGTCGCCGAGCGCACCCACGACACCGGCGTCGCTGTCGGCTTGGTGTGGACACCGATGGGCGGCGACATCATCTTCATCGAAGCCACCAAGATGACCGGCAAGAAGGGCCTGATGCTCACCGGCCATCTCGGCGAGGTCATGAAGGAGTCCGCCCAGGCGGCGCTTAGTCACATCCGTAGTCGTGCTGAGCGCTATGGGCTGGCGCCCGATTTTTTCGAGAACGCCGACATCCACATTCACGTCCCCGCCGGCGCCGTGCCGAAAGACGGGCCATCCGCGGGCGTGACGATTGCGACCGCGCTCGCGTCGCTGCTGACCGGACGGCTGGTGCGGCACGACCTCGCGATGACGGGCGAGATCACGCTGCGCGGCAAAGTCCTCCCGGTCGGTGGCGTCAAGGAGAAGGTTTTGGGTGCCCGCCGCGCCGGCATCAAGACGGTGCTGCTGCCAAAACGCAACGAGACGGACCTCGAAGACATCGTCGACGCCGTCCGCCAGGAAATGACTTTCCATTTCGTCGACAATCTCGACGAAGTCCTCGCGCTGGCGCTCGAACCGGCGCAGAAAACGAGCGCGAAGCCGCGGCGCGCAGCCGTGTCGTAACTCGCGCTAGCTCTCACCTCCGATCATCCGCACCGCCCACGGCAGGATGATGAGCAGTTGGATCGCATCGAACACGCCATGCGCGACGATGCACGGCAGCAGCCGCCCGCGCTGTTGCAGCGCGCGACCGATCAACAGCGAGATGGTCAGCACGCTCACCATCATGAATGGCAACCCGTAGCTCGCGTGCGCCAGCGTGAACAACACGCTCGACAACACCAAACCAACCCGTCGCTGCAAGAAGCCGCGGAAGAACAGTTCCTCGACGGTCATCGCCGCAACAATGATCAACAGCTTGCGCGTGAGTGGCAACGCCGCCATCCAGGCGATCAACGGCGGGATTTCCTGCGGCGGCGATGGTCCCACGCCAGAGCCGACGGCGATGCCGGCCACGCCCATCGTCACGGCAATCGTAATCGCCCAGCCGGCCAATCCGAGCGCGACGCCGTGGCGGAGATCCGCGGCGATGTGATCAAATGGAAACGAGCGTGGGGTGAAGCGCACCTGGCGAAGCGCCCGCCACGTCACCAGAAACAGCAGCAGTAGCGCGTGACCGGCAAACACGGCCGGAAACCACACCTCATCGACATCGTCCGCAATCAATCGGCTGCCGCCCGCGAGTGGATAGAACACGACAATCGTGAGGATGCCGCCGAACAGCAGCGCGGCAACCACCCGACGCCAGGGCGCGGAGAATTCCCGCTGCATGAAGTCGAGCCGGCCGGTCAGGGCCAGCAACGCGAGGCAGGTCAACGAACAGATGGCGGCAAATTGCAACGGCAACACCCGTTGACCAAACCGAGATTCACCGGGCGGGTCAAGTCGGCGTAGTGCGTGGAACCGGCGAGTTGCGCGGATTGCAATGGATCGGAGCGTGACCGTCGCCGATCACGAAATTCGAACACGGGGAACGGCTACAACGCCGCCGCCTGCAGCCGCCGATCGAGCGCATCGAGCGCGCGCACGCGCGCCCGCGTGCCGAGGTGCATGCGAACGGTCTGCACCAGTCGCGCGCGCGACACTGGCCGCGGCAGGAAATCGACCAAGCCCTCCGCCATCGCGCGTTCGCGATTCGACAGATGGTCATGACAGGTAAACAGCACGACCGGGATGCTGCGCCCTTCCGCTCGCTCGCGCAGCGCCGCCAAGGTCGCCCAGCCGTCCATGACCGGCATGCCGAGATCGAGCAGGATCAGATCGATCGGTTCGCGCGCGACAATTTCCAGGCACTCGATACCGCCGCTAGCTGTGCGGCACGCAATGCCTTCACGGACCAACGACCGGACTGTGATGTCCAAGTTAGCTGGAATGTCATCCACCACCAGCACCGTTCCCGACTCGTTCGCGCGCATGAATCCTCCGTTCGAGCTCATGGAGGTGCAACAATACAACCTTCGTGCCGCTCCCGCTTCAGCAAGGCCGGCGCAGCGAGCCTGCGGCCTAACGGTCCCGCTTGCCCCCAAATGTTGACGGCAGCTCGCGACGCTGACACTCGCGCTGGCGGTGACCAAAATTGCTCACGATCAGCCGCATACGGCTGCGTGGCGAGGTGGCCTAGCATTGCGCAGAGCATGACGCGCACAAATCAGAACGGCCGTCGAAGGTGATGCCTTCGGCGGCCGCTTTTCTAGCAATCGTGGAGTGGGGACTTACGCGGTCAAGATGTGAATCGTGCAGGCCGATCCCAGGCCGATCACGTGCGCGAGGCCAACCTTCGCCCCTTCCACTTGGCGCGCCCCGGCTTCACCACGCAAGTGCATGACCACCTCGTAGATGTTCGCCACGCCGGTGGCGCCCAAGGGATGGCCTTTCGACAGCAAGCCGCCGCTGACGTTGACCGGACTCTTGCCGCCGTGAGCGAACCATCCCTCGTCCACTCCGCGGCCAGCTTCCCCTTCTTTGCACAGCCCGAGGTTCTCGTAGTGCAGCAGCTCGGCGGTGGCGAAGCAGTCGTGCAACTCGACGAGATCGAGATCTTCCGGGCCGACGCCCGCCCGTTCGTAAGCTTGCTTGGCGGCGGTGCGCGTGAGCGTGCTCACATCGGGCAGGGTCAGATCGCGGTCGCTCCAGGGATCGGACGTGAGCACGGAGCACCCCACCTTGACCGGCTTCTTGGCGTACTTCTTCATCACCGCCTCCGACACGACGATCGCGGCGGCAGCGCCGTCGCCGGTGGGGCAACACATGTAGAGCGTGTTGGGGTACGCGATCATGCGCGCCTTCATCACCGCATCGAGGTCCATCTCGTTCTGGTACTGCGACAGCGGGTTCTTGGTCGAGTGCTTGTGATTCTTCACTGAGATCTTGGCGAAGTGCTCCATCTTAGTGCCGTGCTTCCGCATGTGCTCGACACCGGCTTGCCCGAACACCGCCGGCATCAGTCCGCTGCCGAGAATGCCTTCAACGCTGCCTTCGCGCGACGCGCCGCCACCACCGAGCAGGCCCGCTTTGCCCATCTGTTCGGAACCCACCGCCATAGCAACTTCGTACTCACCCGAGCCGACCGCGAAGTACGCTTCGCGAAAGGCCGTCGAGCCGGTCGCGCACGCATTCGCCACATTGATGACCGGAATACCGGTCTGCCCGATCTGCTGCAGCAGACGTTGCCCGACCATCGCGCCCGCCTGCAACAAATTGCCCGAGGCGAGCAACTGAATGTCCTTCATCGTCATGCCGGCATCTTTGAGCGCCAGTAACGCGGCCTGGGCCGCCAACTCGGGCACGTCTTTGTCCGGATAGCGGCCAAACTTGATCATCCCGACTCCGAGCACGTACACGTTTCTCATGGCAAACCTCCTTTGCGTTCCGCGTGGCGGCAGCCTTTAGTTCTTGCTCGCCGGGCGGAAGAAGAACGCGATGATGTCGTTACCCTCTTTGTCCTCCCGGACCTTCCTGGTGATCATTTCCACCGGCATGCCGAACGGGATCTTGGCGGGATCGGGCTCGACATCGATGATGTTGCAACGCACACTCACGCCTTCGGGCAAATCAACGATGGCGGCGACATAGGGCGTCGGGATCCCGGGCGCCGACTGGTGGACAATCGAGTACACCCACAAGCTGCCCTTCGTGCTTAGCGGAATTTCGGAGAAGGGACCGGTCGTGCTGCACTTCGAGCACGCCACGCGGTTCCCGAGATAGACCGCACCGCACTGGTCGCACTTCTTACCCACCAGATGCGGGCGATCACCGAGCCGCAGGAACGGCACGATCGGCCGCGCCTTCTTCTCGCCACTCGCTTGTGTTCCTTCTGCCATCAGCTCAGCCCCCTTACTCTAGTTCCACGAGATGGGTACGGCTCGCGACGCACCCTTGAGCCCAAGGTTCGCTCAGCGCGAGCGCCACGTCAAGCGTGCAATCGCCTCACGAACTCCATATCTCGACGACAAAGCCGATCACCATATAAGCGATGAAACCGAGCCCACCGATGGCGGCGCCGCGGGCCAGTGACACACGAAAGGCGGCACGAGCCGCCACGATGGTTGCCGCGAACAGCCAAAACCAAACGATCATACGAACGAACGGGCCAGCCCACGGAATGACATCGAGGAAATTGAGTACCGCCGGCACGTCGGCAAAACCAAGGCAGGCCGCAATCGCGCGCCACGAACTTGGTCCAGAGCGCAACACCCAGTTCCCAATGGCGAACGTCAGCGCGCTCAGCACGATCCAACCAACCACGCTGACGAAGATGCCGAACAGCGCGCCGACGAGTCCAGGAATAGCCGTGAGGGAGACGCCCTTAGCGATGCCCGCAAGAACCACAACGCCGAGCGCTTGCGATAGCCCGGTGCGGTCGACCGCCACCTCTTCGTACAGCGTGCGATCGAGCATCAACGCACGGATCAGTTGCTGAATCGGCCGTGGCCGGCGATACGGTGGCAGGGAGGTAAACAGACTCACCGCGCTTCCTTAACTGCCGCTCGGTCCCACCGCAACCGCGCCGCGGCGGCGGTAGATCATGCAATCGCCGTCTTCGTACACTCGTTCCATCGCCGGATCCGCGGCCAGCGCCGCCAAAAAGCGCTCATGCGTCCGGTCGCTCAGCACCACATCGGCGTCAAAACGATCGAGTACGCGCGAGGGCGGCGTCACCTCGCCCCGACCCAGTTGCTGCCACAGCCGGTAGAGTTCCGCATCGCGTTGCGCCAGATACGCCGGGTCGAGACCGATGACGTAGCGATTGCGCTGGTTGTGAAAGAACAGCAGCGGAAAGTCGTCCCAATTGGGCGTCAACACGATCGCCGCCGGCGACGTATGCTGCGCCAGCCAAGCTGCTCCGGCTGCATAGCGCTCCGGACCCGGGCGACTACGCAATTGGCCGATGGCGAACGCGGCACTTGCGCCGCAAGCGACGACGAGAATCCCAGCGCCGATGCGCTGCGTGTTCTCCGTCAAGCGCGCGATATGGGGCTCGATCCACGCGTGCAGCGTCGCGGCCAGCGCGAGAAGGATGAACGGCCCCGCGTATTCGATGAAGCGACGCGATCGCCACATCAACACGAAGAATACCGCCGCCACCAGCAGCAGCGCGAGACGGTTGGCGTCGAGCCGCGCCCGCCCGCGCCATGCCACCCACGCGGCGGTGGCCAGCACCGCAATCGCTCCACCCCATCCCAACCATTGCGCGACCGGATACGGATACCACTCCGTTCCGACACGCATGGTCTCGCTGATCTCCTGTTTGCTCAGATAGTGCTGCGCGATGAACCACAGATTGTTGGGCAAGTAGGGATTCACCAGCAATCCGATCGCGATGCCGGCCGACGAATACGTGAGTAGACGCCATTCCGTGCGTCGCTCGCACAACGCAATCGCCACCACCATCGCTCCGGCAATCACGAACAACAGGGGAAACGCATCGTAGAGCCAAGTGTACACGACGGCGATCGGCAGGAGCCATGCAAAGCGCCGGGCCAGCGCGAGGTTCAACGCGATCAACAACACCACCAGCGAGAGCGCCTGCACGCGCGGCATCTCCATCCGGTAGAGAAAATCGGGAGCCAACGCGCCGAGTGCGAGCAGCCACCACAGCGCACGCCGCACACGTAACCGTACGAGCGAGAGATAGACCGCCGCGAATGCGGCCGCCCCGAATATCGCACTGGCCCACTTGGCGCCGGTCAGCACATCGCCAGCGGTGAACGGAGCGAGCAAGATGTGGAAGAGCATGTGATGGTCCGAATAGCGGTCCGCGGAGCGAATCGTCAGCGGTAGCCACGGGAACGCCGGCGGAAAGCCGTGCAGCCCGGCGACGCGGATGAGTGCCGCGTAGCGCGCGTGAAAGTAGCCGTCCACCGACCCGAGCGTTGGGGTGGAGAACTGCAGCGCAACGGACGTGCCGGCGAGCAGCAATACAACCAGCAGGTGTCGCCGCCACTCCCACCCGCCTCGCCTTGACCGTCCCCGCCGTGCCATCGGCGCTCCTTAGCCCGACGTGACCTCGCCGGCAACGCGCCGCCCGGGTTCAGCGACGGCAGATTCTTCTGGCCTTGTGCCGGTCGAAACGTCATCCCGGTGTCGCTCGCCATAGCGCTGTCGGCGTCGGCTGGGCCAGCGACGGCAGCATGGACGACGGTTTTGCCGACACGACGTGGCACCTGCCTTGCTGTCACACGAAATGCGCATTCTTGAGCGCAAGACCAACGAGGGAAGTTCTGCCGTGCCGTTCGATACCGAATCACTCAGCCGGAAGCGCGCCTTCATCCTTCTGCGCTACGCCTTCATCATCGCCTCGGGATATCTCATTCTCTTCGAGGGGCACCCCGCCCAGCCCGATCCGGTCGTGCCCTACCTCATCATTGGCGCCCTGCTATCGAACGCGCTGCTGGGGTTCTTGCCGGAGCCGTATCTGTTTGGTTGGGCGGTGCAGATCCCGGTCTTGATCGCCGACACGTTGTGGATCGCGTACAGCCTCTCGCTGCCCGGGCAGATCGGGCAGCAGTTCTTCCTCTTGTACTTCTTCGTGCTCACGCTGGCCGCGGTCGGTGAAAGTCTCGCCACCGCGCTGATCGGCGCGGTTCTGATCGGCACGGCGGATTGTTACTTCTCCACCCAGGGCGGTTCGATGTGGTCGTCGCCATCGCTGATTCGCATTCCGTTCTTCTTTACGGTAGCGCTGTTCTACGGCCACATCGGCACGCGCGCGCGCCTGGACCGTGATCGCTTGACGCGAGATCGCGAAGTCGCCAAACAGCTCGAGCATCTGGTCGAGATCCGCACCCAGGAAGCCAACGCGAAGGCCGCCGCCATGGAAGCACTCTACAAGCAAGCCGAAGAGGCGAGCCGCCTGAAGTCGGAGTTCGTCGCCAACATGTCGCACGAGCTGCTGAGTCCGTTGCACGTCATCCTCGGTTACGGCGATCTGCTCACGCAAGGCGCCTGGGGGAAACTCGATGAAGCTGCGCACGAGCTGCTCGATCGGATGCGCCACAATGGGCGCCGCCTCTTGGCGATGGTCACCAACGTGTTGGACCTCGCCCGCGTCGACGCCGGTGAGGCCCCATTGTTCCTCGCGCCGGTTGATCTCGCCGAGTTGGCAGAGGACGTGACCGACCCGGCCACCTTGCCGCGCCCGGAATACATCAGCGTGCAGACGCGCCTGCAGCCCGATCTGCCGACGCTGATCACCGACGGCCACAAACTGCGCATGACCTTGGGACACTTGCTCAGCAACGCGGTCAAGTTCACGCACGAGGGCGAGGTCGTATTGGCGATCACCGCTGACGATGCCGGCAACCAGGTGACATTTGCGGTTAGTGACACCGGCATCGGCATCCGCGACGATGACCTCGACAAGATCTTCGTCGAGTTTCGCCAACTCGATGGCTCGCTCCAGCGACGCTACGAAGGCGTTGGGTTGGGTTTGGCGTTGGTGCAGCGGTACGCCAAGCTGCTCGGTGGGACGTTGAACGTATCGAGCACGCTGGCGATCGGGAGCAGCTTCGCCCTGACGCTGCCCGTGGTCGCCTCCCGCACTGCCGAAGCGGTTGCGGACTCCGCCGCGCGTCAAGTCGCATGACCGCGCCGGCGGTCACACTGACCGAGCGGCGCCACACATTCCTGATCGTCCGCTACGTTCTGATCATCGCCGTCGCTGGCCTCGTGGTGGTGCAGGAAGCCGGCCCGGTGCCGCTTAGCATCGTCACCGTCATCTGTGCCGCGCTGGTGTCCAACGTCGGCCTGAGTCGGGTGCCGACACACTATTTCTTTCTCTGGTGGATTCAAGGCCCGGTGCTGATCGGAGATACGTTGTGGGTTTCGGTGGTGCTGCTCGCCACGCAACTGGGACAGGAATTCTTCCTGTTCTTCTTCGTGTTGTTCCTCGCGGCCATCGGCGAGAACCTCGGGCTACTCGCGGTCGGCGCGGTGGTGATCGGTTGCGCGAGCATCCTGCTGGCCGGCCCGCAAGCCCTCACTGCGGCTTCATTGATCCGCGTGCCGTTCTTCTTCGCCACCGCGATCTTCTACGGTTACATCGTCGACAACACCAAGCAGGAACGCCGGGTCGCCGCAGAGAGCGAAGCGTGGGCCACCCAACTTGCCGAACAGGTGCGCGCTCGGACCCACGAATTGGAGCAGCAGAGCGAGCAGCTCCGCGTGCTCTACACGCGGGTGATCGAAGCCAGCCGCCTCAAGTCTGAATTTGTCGCCAACATGTCGCATGAGTTGCGCTCGCCCCTCAATGTGATCATCGGCTACGCCGATCTCCTCATCAGCGGTGACTTCGGCGCGCTACCCGACGAGGCGATCAAAGTGTGCGGGCACATTCAGCACAGCGCCTCCAAACTGCACCGGCTGCTGCAAAACGTGCTCGACTTCGCCAAGCTCGAGGAGCACCAAGTCACCGTCCGGCCGAGCGAGGTGGTG
Organism: Deltaproteobacteria bacterium; assembly: GCA_016178705.1. Taxonomy (NCBI): domain Bacteria; kingdom Pseudomonadati; phylum Myxococcota; class Myxococcia; species Deltaproteobacteria bacterium. Next base: position 164,527 of record JACOST010000015.1, read on the forward strand.
GTAGCCACGCTGGTGCACCAAGTCATGAGCAGCGCCTGTCAGCCGCACCCGCCCGAGGTCGCATTGCGGGTTCAAATGCCAGCGGATCTAACAGCGATCATCACCGATGCGCAGAAGCTGAGCGAGATCCTGGAGCAGTTGCTGTCCAACGCAATCAAGTTCACTCCTGCGGGGGGCCGCATCACCGTAGCCGTCGAGAACCTGCCCGCGGCCAAGCGCATTCGCTTCACCGTGCAGGACACGGGTGTCGGCATCAGTCCCGAGCACCTCGAACTGATCTTCGAAGACTTCCGCCAGATCGACGGAACCTCAACCCGAGCACACGGTGGCGTCGGGTTGGGTCTGGCGCTGGTGCGGCGCTATCTGGGATTGCTCGAAGGCGAGATCACGGTAAGTTCCGAACTCGACCGCGGTTCGACATTCAGCTTCACCTTGCCGCACAAGCTCGCTCCGAGCACCCTGGGGCCGAGCGCCGTTGGGTCGGCTGAAGCGACGGCTGGCCCGACCGCACCACCGGCACAAACCGCCCAGGCCGAGACGCTCGCGCCGGCCAGCGCGCCACTCGCTGCCCCGACCTATCGATAGCCGAACTCGCCCGACCGCGCGTCGCCGCAAGTCACCGCCCGATCAGATCGCGCAGCTTGCGCTCGAGAACGCCGCCCGCGTCGGGCGGAGCAGACTCTGGCTTGCCGTGGTGTTTGCCACCGAACAACTTGTCGACCAGTTTGTCGGCCGCGCCGCGCTGGAGTGCCCGCTCGATCAGCTGATCGATATACGCTGGATCGGGTTTCGGCTTCGCCTGACCGAGTTGGCCGCGCAAGACGAACGGAATCGCCAGCTGGCCCTGGTCATCGACCACGTATCGAACCTCCTTCACGTCGGCCACCACATCGTCGCTGAAGCGTTTCGACATCAGCACCATGCCATGCAGATTCACTTCGCGCGTCAGCGCGACAGTGCCGGCGGCGTGCGCGCCGAAATCTTCACCGGCCAGCGTAAGGTCATCGGTTTCCGCACGGCCATCGGCCAGGCGCAGCGTCGCCGCCAGGCGCTCGAACCGCGTATCGGTTGCGTTCAGCAGCCGGCCGTACTTGGGTTTGAGGTGATGCGAGAGCGCCTGGGCCAAGCCCGGGAGGTGCGAAAGCTTCGTCAGCAGCTCGTCGACGAGATTGAAATCGTGAATCGTACCGTGGGTTGCCTCGACCGCCACACGGCCCGCAAGCGACTCGAGCAATCTGGATCCCACGCGACCGCTGAGGTCGATGCGCAGCGAACCTGTGCCTTCGATCGGATGCACGGACGCCGCGCCGCGTAGAACCTGCAGTTGGGCGAGGCTGACGCCGGCAATCTCACCCGCGAGGTGCAGCGGCCCGTCGCTGGACAGTGCGACCGCGCCCGAGAACGCAAAGCTGCCGCCCGCAGCGTTGCCACGAACGCGTTCGAGCTCTAGCGAGTGATCGGTAACGAGGGCTTGAATGTCGAGACCGTCGACGGTCACATGGAGATTCGCGAACGGGCCGACGCTGCCGTGCAGAATCAGTGGTATCCGCGTGCGATCTGTCGCCGGGCCGACGCTACCCGCGAGGTGCACGCTCGGCGGCTCATCACCGAGTGCGGCATCGATCTGAAGCGGTATTGGCCGTGCGCGCCCGAAGTCGCGCACCCCTAGATCGACGTGCCGTATCGTCGTCGTCGACTCCACGGCCGGTCCGCGATCGACGGCGATCAGCGTGCCGTCACGAACCACCGCCGACTCGATCACCAGAGCGAACGGGGGCTCGGTGGTTGGCGAGCCCTCGCGATCCGCCACCAACCGCACGGTCGCCGGGGTTTCGGCGAGTGGAGCAAGTTGCGACTGACGGCCAAGGCTGTCGATGTTGCGCCGTCCGTCGATCGATACGAAACGGATCGTCGGCAAAACGATCGCCACGTGTCCAACCTCGAGGCGGCGCTGCAGCAACGGCATCAACCTCAACTCTGCCGTGACTTCCGCCGCACGCAGAAACGGCTCCCGGCCGAATTCCGGATCTTCACCGACCTCGACCTCCGTCAGCACGATGCTGAGCGCCGCTCGCACGCGTACCGTGATTCGCGCGACTCGCACCGGCCTCCCGAGGGCCGCTTGTACACGCGCGAGGATCGCCTCGCGGTTCGCCGCGACGAGACGGTCGAGCGCCACCGTCACGATGACCGCCGCCAGCGCCAACAACAGCACCAGCGCCACTAGACCGAGCGCGAGTTTGCGCATGCTGTCCGACGCTAAGGGCGGGCGGCGGTGAAGTCAATTTGGCCGCGATCGCCGCCTTCTCGATCTGACTGCACTTTGACTGCCTCCCGCCCCGCCGCTACAACCGCTCGCGCCACGGAGGAAACGGAACATGGCCTACGAGCACATCACGTTGACCACGACCGACGACGGCATCGTTACGCTGACGTTCAACCGGCCAGAGACGCGCAACTCGATGACGCCGGCGATGGGCGAGGAAGTCGTCGCCGCAGTCGAGCAAATTCGCGCCGACGCAGCGGCGCGGGTATTCGTACTCACAGGCGCCGGTAAGTCGTTCAGCTCCGGCGGCGATCTCGGCATGCTGGCGCGCGACAGCGGTGCAGTGAAGGACGAGGCGGGGCCAAGCATGGCTGGCTCGCCGCGCGACTTTTACACACGCTATCTCGCCATTCGCCGGCTCGCGATCCCGACCATCGCCGCCATCAACGGCCACGCGATTGGTGCCGGGCTGTGCATTGCGCTCGCGTGCGATCTGCGCGTCGCGGCCAGCGATGCAAAGATGGGTATGACCTTCACCAAGCTCGGCATTCATCCCGGTATGGGCGCCACGTACTTCTTACCGCGCCTGATAGGCACCGCTCGCGCCGCGGAGTTGTTCTTCACCGGCCGCATCATCGACGCGGCCGAGGCCGAGCGACTTGGTTTGCTGACGCGCGTGGTGCCGCGTGAGCAGTTCGACGACGCGGTACTCGCGCTGGCCCGCGAGATCGCCAGTTGCGGCCCAATCGCGGTGCGGATGACCAAGCGGGCGATCTATCGCGGCACCGAGCACACCCTCGATGACATGCTCGACTTCGAGTCGCTGCAGCAGGGCATTACCTTCACCACTGCCGACGCCCGCGAGGGCGTCCTCGCAATCATGGAGAAGCGCACACCGAAGTTTGCTGGGAAGTGAAGCGCCTGCATCTCGAAGCGCGGACCTAGCGTGTCGGTCAGCAGCGGGGTCCACTGCCGCAGCACGACCGGACCTGAGCAATCGAAAGTCTAGTTTCAAGGGCTGACCCCAACTGCCAGCAGGGCTGACCCCAACTGCCAGCTTTGAGTGCTTCACCCTACAGCCCCCGCTCTAGACGATCGTCAACGAAACGAAACAAATTCTCACCAGCCTTGCCGACAGACAGGCGTTCCTTCAATAGCTCGTTGTAAAACTTTGGCGTCGGCCCGCGGTGTCCGGTGAGTATGCGATCGAGCTGATCCACTCGCTCCTTTGGATCTCCACGGAATGGAGCCAGCTGTAGTGTCTCCCCGTCCCACTGCGAACTGCGAATCATCCACTGCTCACCTTCCTGCAAGTTGTCGAGGACGAGTGGGACATATCCACTCCTAAAGACGATCAATTTCGGATCGAGGTAGTCCAACATGCTGAACGGTGGCCGGAGCCGCGGCCCCCAGGATGGGATGATGTAGGCTCCATTTGGGTCAGTGACGGTCTCAACAATCGTCAAGCGTTTGTCGTGGCCGCCGAAGCCTCCGACGCTTGTGAGAAGAACCCATTCAGCAACAACGACTACGCCTTCGATTGACTGCTGTGTTTCCGCATCGACAACCCTGCCACGAATCGATCTGGCGAAGTAAACGGGCGGGGCGCAGCCACTGAAGCCAAGCAAGATCACGGGCGCGGCTAGCCATCCGAGCAACAAGCGCTTCGACATGACTCGTTCTCACCCACATCGCGTGCGAATCGTCGTCGAAAGTGGCACTGGGGTCATGGCACTGGGGTCAGCCCTTGAAACTAGAAGTAGGCCGCTCCAACCTCTCCCAACGCTGCCCCCTGCTCTCCTCAGTGCCGCCACGCGCGCTATCGCCTTGCTGACCGCGTGCGGCGCTCATCCCGGGTCACGTCGGGACACTACTTGATGATCTTCTGCACGGCTTTGAAATCGGGCGCCGCCGCGGTGCGGACCCACTCGAGGCAAATCATTTCGACGCTGGTCGGCACGGCGCCCGACCCGATCATCTTCTCCCAACCGACTCGGTAGTCGAGTTCGAAGCGCGACGAAATGGCGTCGTGCGGCAGATGGACTTGATACCCTTGATCGAGCAGGTCGTGGACGGTCTGATTCACGCACGCGTGCGCCTCGAGGCCACACACCACGATCTGCCGACGATGGAGCCCGTCGAGCGCGGCGGCAAAACTCGTCTCGCCGCAACAGCTCAGCGAGAGTTTCTCGATTACCCGCTGGCCCGGCGGAAACAGCTCGACCAATTCCTTCATCGTGTGACCGAGCCCCTTAGGATACTGCTCCGTCACAAGCAAGGGAATCTCCAGTTGCGCGGTGACGCGCAGCAAGCGATTGAGCGCACGCATCACACCGTCGTGGTTGACCGTGGCCCCGCGGTAGGCTTCCTGGACATCGATCATGACCACGGCGCTGTGCGCGCGGTCGAGCACGCGAGGATGAGCCATCAATGAGCCATCACGGAGCCATCACTTCATGCGGTCGTCGTTGACTAGCGAGTCACTACGCGGCCACCGCGTGCGAACCCACGAGGTAATCCGCGCGGCAAGAGCGGATGGAGCGCCACGCCTTGCCCGATCGGCAGGCGCTCATGGAGAAACGGGCCATCGCGATCAAGTTGAAACTGGTCTTGCAGCAACATGCGCAGGGTTTGGTGGCGCGAGCGGCCGCGGTCAAACCCCGTCGTGACGAACGGCGCGTAGTCCGGATACACGCTGGCGCCGTCGTAACTGTTGGCGATGGCGAGCGGGCCACTGATCTGCACATCACTGCCGCTGCCACTCTCACCACGCGCCAGCGCCAGGCCTTGCACCAACCCGTTTGCGTAGGCCACGGACGCATCGGACGGAGTCTGCGAGTGGTCGTAGATCACCTGCGCCCGACGCCGCGGCTCCGCCGCGGACGCCGGCGCTTCCGGCGGGCCGGCGTTGTCGAGGGGTTTCGGGTGCTCGACTACGACAACATGAGTCTCGGTCGCGGCGGGAATGTCGTCGCGGTTGTTGGTGAAATGTCGACCGCCATCGGCGTCCCGCCACTCGACGATATCGGCGCGAGCAGCGGCGGCCATGATCGTGAGGAGGAGCAACACAACTGTCGATTTCATGGCCACGGATTGTATGCGAATGGGAAACCGGAGTCGATCGTCAGCGCGGACCGGACAAGAGCGGATTCACCACAGAGCGCGCCGAGAGCGCCGAGTCTGAGCGTGAGAGAACACGAAGGCTTCAACTGAGTCCATCGCCAAAGAGGCGATTGAAGTGCCGCGAAGGCTCTCGTGGCGACTCTGTCTCTGCGATCTCCGTGGCCTCGGCGGTGAGTGTTCTGGCACATTCGGGCTAACGCTGGCTCGGCGTTTTGATGATCCGCCAGATCGCCGCCGCATCGGTGAAGTCGCGCACGACGACCTCGGCGCCGGCCGCCGCCAGCCGCTGCCGGCCGCGCTCACTCTCGTTGATCCCAACGAAGCGCAGCCCCAACTCGCGCGCGGCTTCGACATCCCACACGCCGTCGCCGAAGCTAACGATGTGCGCCGGCGCGAAGCGGCGCCCGTAGTGGCGCTCGGCCACTGCGATGGCGCGCTGCACGATGTCGGCGCGGCGCGTCTCGCTGGTGGAAAAGCCGCCGCACGGGAAAAGGTGCTCCAATTCCGCATAGCGCAGCTTGACTCGCGCCGACGGCTCAACGCAGCCGGTCGCGATCGCCACCGGCGCTGTCTGCGCGCAGGCCGCGACGAACTCCGCGGCACCCGCCAACCGGCGCACCGGGGCCACGCCGGTCACGATCGTGCGTTCGAGGTGGGTGACGAAGCGCGTGACTACGTGCGCAATCTCCTCCGCCGTGGCGGTACGGCCGAGCGCGCGCGCAATCACCGCCCCAATGTAGCTGGTATCGCTCGCCGTCACGTTCGGCGGCCAACTCGCGTCGATAGCGGCGCCGTACAACTCGCGGAACGCTTGGACGTAGGCGATCTCCTCGGCGACGTGAATCAGCGTGCCGTCGATGTCGAAGAGGAGCAAGGTGTCGTTCATCGGCTTGCCGCGATCCGTGCCGCCAGTGGGGCTCGACGCACCAAGAGGGTACCGAGCGCCAACGACGCCAGGCTGAACCACTGTGCCGTCGTCATACCCAGCAGCCAGGCCGGGTTGCGCCGAATGAACTCGATCGCGAAGCGCGCGATCGCCGTGGCGATCAGATAGCGTCCGATCTGCGAGCCCGCGGGCGGATGATGCCGTCCACGCTGCCACAGCCAGGCGAACAGCGCGGCGCTCGCCGCCATCTCGTACAACGGCGCCGGGTGAACTCGCTCAGCCGTTGGCACTACGCCGTCCGGATAGCTCATGCCCCACGGCAAGTCGGTGGGGACGCCGTAGTCGCCATCACCCGCCAATTGGCAGCCGAGGCGCCCGAACGCTAGGCCAACGGCCAGCGCCGGGGCAACCACGTCCGCGATGGTCATCAACGAAAGTTGATAGCGTCGCGCCCAAGTGAGCACGGCACCGGCACCGCCGATTACGCCGCCGTACCACACCCAGCCGCTGGCCGCGGTGAGAAAGCGCAGGGGATGCTCGCTGAATTGATTCCACGCGGTCGGAATCATGAACACCCGTGCACCCGCCCAGCCGCCGACGTAGGCCCACAACGTGATGTCGTAGGCCAACCGTACATCGAGCGTGCGCCGTCGCAGCTCGGCGCGGATCACCAGCAAGCCGAAGACGAAGCCTGCCAACGCCGCCGCCCAGAAGCTCGGCACCGCGTAGTCGCCGACACGGAGCAGAACCGGATGCATCTAGTGGGAACGTGCCGTCCAGGGCCGCGCGCACAACGCCAACCCGACGAGACACGATGCGACGCTGAGCACCTGCGGTAACGTGAGCCCCACCGCAACGACGTGCACAATGATGTGATTGATGCGCACGAATTCCACCCCGAAGCGCGCCAGCCCCGTGGTGATGAGGTACAGGCCGAGGATCACTCCCGGCCGGTAGCCCCGCGTGCGCAAGCGCCAGAGCGCAAAGAATATCGCCGTGTAGACGAACATCTCGTACACGGGCGTCGGATGCACAAGTTCCGTCGTGGGGACGGTGCCGTTCGGATAGCTCATTGCCCACGGCAGTGAGGTCGGGACGCCGTAGTCACCATCACCGGAGAGCTGACACCCGATGCGACCGATTGCTTGCCCAATCGCCATCGCCGGGCCAGCGATGTCCCCGGCAACCAAGATCGAGAGCCCTTTGCGCCAACACCCCCAGTAGACCGCCGCCGCGCCACCCATCACCCCACCCTGCCACACCCAGCCGCTGCCGGAGAACAGGAACTCGAAGGGATCCTGCACGAACACGTCCCAGGCGCTGGTCAGCAGAAACAGTCGCGCCCCGATCAAGCCACCAACATACGAGTACAGAATGAAGTCGTAGGCCCACGCTGGATCGTACTCGAGGCGCGCGAACTCTGCGCGGACAACTTGCAGAGCCACAAAGAATCCAAGGAAGAGCATGACCCAAAAGCTCTCCACCGGAATGGGGCCGAGATGAAAGAGAACGGGATACACCGTACCCGTCTGCCTGAGCTGAGCGCGTGGAGCAAGCGAGCCTCCACGGAGGATTTGTTTGGCGCGAGCCGCGCTAGCGAAGGAGCACGGCCCAGAAGGCAATCGCCACCAGAGCGGCCCACAGCAGCACGCTCACTCCAGTGCCCAACACAAAGCCAAGCAGCGGCAGATCGGAACGGCCGGGGAGTTCCTCTTCAGAGTGGCTGCCCATTGAGCGCTCCATCATCCGGAGCGCCGCATCGGATCGCGCCGTTGTGGGTCGAAGCTCGACGCGTCGGTAGCGGCCACGTCAACCGCGCGCGTACCCGCCGCGGTACCCATCCGGAGGGGACTAGCGCGACCCGCACTCGATCGGGTGGGAGCCAACCCGATGGCACCACCGAGTCGGAAGTGCGCGACCCAACGCCGCAAGCTGTTCTTGCCGATGTGGAAGTTGCGGGCAACCTCACCGATCGTCCGCCCGTCGGCGAGTTCGAGCAGTGCCCGCGCGCGTTGCGCGTGCGGCGCGTCGGCGTGACGCAACGTCGCCAGCAATTCGCGCCGCAATTCGGGCGTAACGGCTCCAATCCCCCGCGGCCTTTGCACCCAGTGCTGACGGACCGCCGCGCCCGGCCGCAGCAGCAGCCGCAGCGATTCCACGCTGATGGTCCGGACGATCCCCTGCCGGATGAGATGATCGCGCAACTTGTAGAGCGACCACATCGCGTACGGTTCACCGAGCGCCCGCGGATCTAGATCGGCCCGCCGGACAATCTCGGTGCGCGTCGCCGCGTCGAACACCACGTTCTTGGGCTTGCCGGCATTGCCGTGCTTGAGGCCTTCCATCCCCCGCTTGTGGAACCGCACCACCCATCGCCGCACACTGTCGCGGTGCATCCCGACCGCGCGCGCGATGGCCCCTAGCGACTCGCCCTCGGCGCGGGCAAGGATGATCCGGACGCGCCGCACCAGGTTGGAGGGGCCACTGTGGATAACCCGCTCCAAGTCGACCCGTGTCGCCGGGGATAGATCGATCTTCGTTACTTCCTTCGTTACTTCGTTCATACCCACCATCGCCCCCTCCGAACGCCGGCCGCAGGGCGGCGCAAGGCTCCCGAGCCTCTAGGCGTTTCCCCCACTTGCAACCGCAATTGGGAACTCACGGTATGTGAAGTTATCGAATCCCCGGGGTGGGGCAATTCAGGAATAACCCGCGGCACCCCCCGGGTTTCCCCCTAAGTCCTCGGGAACAGCCCGGACTCACACCGCCGCAGGTGACCCCTGCGCCAGGATCACCAATCGAACCAACTCGGCGAGCGAATCGACTTCAAGCCGCCGCATCACTTGGCTGCGGTGGACTTCGACGGTCTTGGGACTGAGACCGAGCCGATCCGCGATAATCTTGTTGGGGTAGCCAACGATCACCAACTCCATCACCTCACGCTCGCGCGGGGTGAGGCGCGCCACCCGCAGTGCGGCTTCGGCGCGAACCGCACGCGCGTGGCGGGTTTCGCGATCGATCGTGATCGCCTGCCGAACGCGTTCGAGCAGCAGCTGATCGCTGAAAGGTTTTTCGATGAAGTCGAAGGCGCCGGCTTTGAGTGCCCGCACCGCCATCGGCACCTCGGCGTAGCCGGTGACGATCCGAATCGGCAACCCGATCTCGCGCCGATTCAACTCCTGCTGCAGATTCAGCCCGCCCATGCCCGGCATGCGGACGTCAAGCACCAGACAGCCTGGACGGCCCGGATCGTATGCATCCAAAAACTCTTCGGCGGTGGCGAAGGTCTCCACCGCGACACCGACCGATTGAATGAGCCACTGCAGCGACTCGCGCATCGCGGCATCGTCGTCGACAACAAAGACTTTGGGTTCATCTGTCATCGGCCGAAGTTTCCGCTGCCTCGCAGGATTGAACTTGCAGAGACGGCGCTGGCAGCACGAAGCGAAACGTCGTTCCCTGGTCAGGGTTGACCATCGCCCACAAGCGGCCACCGTGCGCCTCGATGATCGAGCGGCTGATCGACAACCCCATACCCAAACCATTGGGCTTGGTGGTAAAGAAGGCGTCGAAGACGCGTTCGCACAGGCCCGCCGTCATGCCACAACCGGCGTCCTGAACGGCCACCTCGATCCCATTCGGCCCCAGCGCCGTGCGCACCCAGATTTCACCTCCGCCATTGCCTTGCATCGCGTCGAGCGCGTTGCGCACCAAATTCACGACCACTTGTTCGATTTGTACACTATCGACCTGCACACGGGGAAGCAGATCAGCGAGATCGAGCCGTACCCGGGTTGCGTGTTCTCGGACGCCGGTGTGCGCAAAACCAACGCCAGCGCGCACCAGCGTGTTCAATTGCACCCACTCGCGCTGCGGCGGGCCGCTGCGCAAGAACTGCCGATGCCGCTGCAGAACTTCCCCGGCCCGCAGCGCCTGGGTCGCCACTTGTTCGATGACGTACACGAGGTCTCCCAATTCCACCGAGCCCGTCTGCAGCCGGCGGACGCAGCCGCGCGCGTAGCTGACAATGGCGGACAGCGGTTGATTGAGTTCGTGCGCCAAGCCGGCCGCCATCTCACCGAGTGTGCTCACGCGCAACGCGTGCGCCAACTCGGCCTGGCGCTGGCGCGCGTCCTCCTCCGACCGTTTGCGGGCCGTGACATCCGTGAGCGAGCCCGCCATGCGATACGGCTTGCCGTTGGCGTCGCGGATCGCGACTCCGCGCGATAGCACCCAGCGGTAGCTCCCATCCTGGTGACGAAGGCGGTACTCGCATTCCAGCACCGGAGACAGCCCGGCCAGATGCGCGTTGACCGCGGCGGAAACTTGTTGTCGATCCTCAGGATGCAGTCGCGCCGCCACGTCGTCCCAACCAGTACCGACTTCACTGACCTCAGCTGGCTGAAAGCCCATAACGGCCGCCCATCGCGGTGACCGGTACGTTTCGTTGGTCTCGAGATTCCAATCCCACAACCCATCGTTGGCACCGGCGACGGCGAGCGCGAAGCGCTCCTCGCTCTCGCGGCGGGCTTCCTCGGCGCGGCGGCGCTCAGTGATGTCCTGGACCTGCGAAATAACGTAGAGGGGGGTACCGTCTGGCGCACGCACCAGCGAACTCGTCGACCATCCCCAGACCGTGTGACCGCGTTGGTGAAAATATCGCCGTTCGAGCTGCCAGGAATCGATTTTCCCCTCAACCAGCCGGCGCAGATGCTCGATAGTGTCGAGCATGTCCTCAGGATGCGTGACCTCCCACACCGGGAGGCGGATGAGCTCATCCTCGCTGTATCCGAGCATCTGACACATCGCGCGATTGATCCGAATGGATCGGCCATCGAGGCCAACCATGGCCATGCCGATGGGTGCATGCTCGAACGCGTTCGAGAACCGTTCTTCACTCTGGCGGAGCGCTTGGTCGATACGTTTACGCTCGGTGATATTTTGGAGCAGGGCGACGATATGCAATGGCTGGCCACTCGCGTCGCGAACCAAGGACACGCTGATCGCCGCCCACACCTCGTGCCCGAGCCGATGGATGTACCGCCGTTCGCCCTGGTACGCGTGAATCGTTCCGGCCCGCAACTGCTGCAACTGCTCGGCCGCGGCGACCAAGTCAGCGGGATGCGTAGTGGATCGAATGGGCTGGGCCAGGAGTTCGGCCTCCGAATAGCCCAGCATCTCGCACAACGCGCGATTGACTTGCAGGGGGCGTTCACCGAGATCAGAGACCACCATACCAACCGGGGCGTGCAGGAAGGCACTTTGAAAGCGCTCTTCGCTCGCTCGCTGCGCCGCCTCAGCGAGTTTGCGGTCGGTGATGTCTTGGGCGGCCCCGACGATGCGCAGTCCGCCACTCCGCTCGTCCCGCTCGGGCCGGGCGTAGTCGCGCAGCCAGCGGAAGTCGCCCGCTTTCGTCCGCATCCGGAACTCGCTGACATCTGGCTCCCCTGCTTGCAGCCGCGACACACGAGCGAGCACAATGCCCCGATCATCGGGATGGATCAGTTCATCAATGCCACGCACGCCTCGGATTTCCTCCGCGCTAAATCCGGTAATGCGCGAGAACGCCCCCGTGAACCACTCGAAGACTACTCGACCGTCCGGCTCGATGCGGAACGCGTACGCGTAGTCGGAAGTCAGCTCCGAAACTTGACGGTAGCGTTCCCTGCTTTCCGCGAGCGCCGATTCGGCGTGCTTGCGGGCGGTAATGTCTTGCAACTGCGATACGGTGTGGAGCGGTTCGCCGTCACGGTCGCGCACCAACGAGACGCTCATCTGCGTCCAGACAACTTCGCCTGACTTATGGAAGTAGCGGCGCTCGGCTTGGTAGCTAGCCACTTCACCCGTCAACAGTCGCTGCAGATCAGCCTGCGCCGATTCGAAGTCATCGGGATGCATCAGGTCACGCACGAGCTTGGGCAGGAGTTCCTCTTCGCTGTACCCGAGCATGTCGCACAGGGCACGATTGATCTGGAGGGCCCGTCCATCCAGCGTGACCAGCGCCATGCCGATCGAAGCGCCATCGAAAGCCCGTTGGAAACGAGCCTCGCTCGTGCGGAGCGACTCCTCCGCGAGTTTGCGCTGGGTGATGTCGATGCCCGCACTGACCACGATCCCGGCATCGCGCAACACACAACTGGACCAGGCGACCGCAAAGCGACGGCCGTTGCGGGTCACGTCGGACTCGAATTGCGTCGGCGTCTCACTCTGCACAATCGTCTCGAACAGCGCGCGCGACAGCCGCGCCTCCTCGTCGGTCTCCGCCGTTTCCTGAATGTGTCTTCCTTGCACTTGCTCGAAGGTGCGACCGTCCGCCGCATCGCAGGCCAAGCTGCGGCGGATGATGCGCCCCTCGAGATCGCAGACGACCACGAACGCGTCGATGGTGTCGAGAATCCCCGCCACAAAGTCGCGCTCGGCGCGCAGGAAATCTTGGGCACGGGTGCGCTCCTGCAGCTCGCCTTGCAGTTGCTGGTTCGCGGATTCCAGCGCTGTGGTTCGCTCGGCAACGCGCAACTCGAGCTGCTGATTGGCCGCGGCCAACGCCTCCTCAATGCGCTTGCGTTCGCTCAGATCGAAGACGAACGACACGCCCGTGCGACCGCTGGCGTCAAGCGAGGCGCCGCTGGTCGCGATTGGGACGCGGTGGCCGTCCTTGTGAATGTATTCCTTCTCGAACGTGTCGCACACACCCGTCGCCGCGATCTGCTCCAGACCGCGCACGTCGAGGTGCGCGTATTCCGGCGGGGTCATGCCCTTCCAGCGCACGCGGCCTGCCGCCAAGTCGTCGCGCGTGTAGCCGACCATCTGCAGGAACGCGTCGTTGGCCTCGGGAATCCCGCCGTCGGCGTCCCAGAAGAGAACCCCGACAGTGTTCGCATCGAACAAGCGACGGAAGCGCGCCTCGCTGCGCCGCAACGCATCTTCGGTGCGCTTCAGTGCGGTGATATCGAGTACGAAGGCAACGCCTTCGTCTCCGCCTTCGTTGAATGACCGGCCGCCGACAATGACAGGTACACGATGGCCATCCGGGCGAACAAATTCCTTCTCGTATGGCCTGGCACCGCCGCTGGCGTGGACCTCGGCGAGCCCGCGCGCATCCAGATGCGCGTACTCCGGTGGTGTGATGTTCGGCCAACGCAGGGATCCGTCGTTCAGCTCGGTACGCGTGTAGCCGATCGTATCGAGAAACCGCTCGTTGGCATCCGTTATGCGCCCATCGGCGTGCCAAAAGAGGATGCCGAGTAGGTCGGAATCGAAGAGGCGGCGATAGCGCCGCTCTGCTTCTTCAAGACGTTGGTAGGCCGCCCGCACAGTCTCGGCTCCCCAACTCACCAGTGAGCCGGTTGCGAGGAAGAGAATGATGCGAGCGAGAGTTTGCGGGTCCGACAGCGACCGGAAGCAGTAGGCGTCCACCAGCATCGACAGCGCAGTGGCCAGCAGCCCCGGCCCCAGTCCGCCATAGGCCGCGCTGACCAGCACCGCCGCAAAGATGGTGACAAAGGAGTCCGGGGTCACCAGCGGCGCGAGCAGCAGCTTCGACCCAAGCCCGAGCGCGGTGGCGATTGCGACAACGCCGTACTGCCGCACCCGCGTGGGGGTGGCTCGACTGCGTCGCTCCAGACTAGCGTGGTCCTGTGACACGTTGTTACACCCGAGTCAGCATTAGCACTCCAGCGACGTGCCCGTGAAGCGCGCGCTACATGCCGACGATATTGTAGCCGGCGTCAACATGCGTCACTTCACCGGTTACCCCCACACCGAGGTCGCTGCACAGGAATAACGCTGCGCGCGCTACCTCATCGGCCGACACGTTGCGGTGTAGCGGCGCGCGTTCCTCGTGGTGGTGCAGCATCGTCCGAAACCCCGCGATACCGGCGGCCGACAGGGTCCGAATGGGTCCGGCAGAGATCGCGTTCACGCGCACTCCGGTCGCGCCGAGATCCCACGCCAGGTAGCGCACGCAGGCTTCCAGCGCGGCTTTGGCGACGCCCATCACGTTGTAGCCAGCGACGACTTTCTCGGCGCCGAAGTAACTCAGCGTGAGCATCGAGCCATGGTGCCTCGCCAGCAGTGGCTCGGCGGCGCGGGCAATCGCCACCAACGAGTAGGCGCTGACGTCGAGCGCAAGGCGAAAACCGTCGCGTGAGGTTTCGATGAAGCGTCCCTTCAAATCGTCTCGCTGGGCGAACGCGACCGCGTGCACGACGATGTCGAGGCCGCCCCACTGCGTCCCGAGCACATCGAACGCCGCACCGATCTGCTCATCGCTGGTGACATCGCACGGCAACACCGTCTCGACCCCGAGCGAGGCGGCCAGCGGGCGCACCCGCTTCTCGATCGCCTCGCCGGCATAGGTCAGCGCCAACTCCGCCCCCTCGCGCGCAAACGCCTGCGCGATCGCCCACGCGATGCTGTGATCGTTCGCGACGCCGAGGATGACCGCCTTCTTGCCGTCGAGCAGTGCCATCGGCTTCTTCCTACACCGAACCGGCGTTCGCGCAAACCGCCGCAGTTCGCCCCTCGCGCTGCCTTTGCACAGCAGCCCGCAGCAGTGCGGCCGCCATGCCGGCGAAAGCCGGAATGACGAGTGGGGCAAGGTGCTCCATTTCGTATGCAAAGCCGCTCGCGCTTGACCCCTCCGACTGGCGCCGATATCGTTTGCTCACGATCATGACTCGCCCTCGAACGAAGCGTGGAGTGCTGGCGCGCTTCGTGCGTTTCTGGCGCAACCTGTTTGTCACCGTCGCGATCCTTGGCGTCATCGGGGGCGGCCTCGCCGTCGCGCTGGTGTACTGGGAGATCAGCTCGACGCTGCCGCCGGTCGACCGCATGACGGACTACCACGCGCCGGTCGCCACCCAAGTATTTGCCGACGACGGCACGTTGATTGGCGAACTGTACATCGAGCGGCGCTACCTGACCCCGATCGACCAGATCCCGGCGATGGTCCGCAACGCCTTCATCGCCGCAGAGGACGACGGCTTCTACCACCACAAAGGCGTCGACGTGGTCAGCATTGGCCGCGCGCTGTTCAACAACCTCGCCTCAGGCGCCAAAGTGCAGGGCGGCAGCACCATCACCCAGCAGGTGGTGAAGTCGCTGCTGCTGACGCCGCAGAAGAGCTACACGCGCAAACTGCGCGAGATGTTGCTGGCCGTCCGGCTGGAACGGCAGCTCAGCAAAGACGAAATTCTCTATCTCTATCTGAACCACATCTACCTCGGCAGCGGCGCGTACGGCGTGGCGGCGGCGGCGCGCGAGTACTACGCCAAGCCGCTCGACGAGCTGAGCCTTGCCGAGGCGGCGCTGCTGGCGGGGTTGCCCCAAGCACCGAGCCGCTACTCGCCATTCCGGCACTGGTCGCACGCCAAAGCGCGCCAGCGCTACGTGCTCGATCGCATGGCCGCGGCCGGCTTCATCACTGTCGAGGAACGCGACGCGGCCCGCCGCGCGCCGCTGGCGCTCGCTCCGCGGCATGGCAACTTCATCCATGCCCCCGACTACGTCGAGCACGTGCGCCGACTGTTGGAAGAACGCTACGGCGAAACCGCGCCCTACGAACTCGGCCTCAAGGTCTACACCAACGCCAACGTCGCCATGCAAACCGCGGCCGAGAATGCGCTGCGCGATGGCATACGCGAACTCGATGCGCGCGAGCACTACCAAGGCGCGCTGCGCCACCTCGATCCAACCGAGGCCGCGACGTTCACCAAACAGCAGTCGCAGAGCCTCGGCGAAGCGCCGCTGCTGCGCACGCGGCCGTACGAGGCGGTGGTGACCGATACCCGCAACGGCATTGTGCGCGTGCGGATCGGCATCTTCCGGGGCCCGGTACAGACCACGCCTACTGACGGGCACAACGCACCGGTCTTGCGTTCGCTGAGCATCGGCGACGTGATCCGCGTCCAAGTCGCCGCACCCGGCAAAGGCACCGACTATCAGTTCATGCTCGATCAGAGTCCGTTGATCGAAGGCGCACTGGTCGCGCTCGAACCGACCACCGGGGCGGTGAAGGCCATGGTCGGCGGCTACGATTGGGAACGCAGCCAGTTCAATCGGGTCGTGCAAGCCGCGCGGCAGCCGGGTTCGGCGTTCAAGCCGCTGGTCTACGCCGCCGCGCTCGATCACAACTACACGCCGGCGTCGATCGTCGTCGACGGGCCGATCTCGTTCGCCGACAACAACCACGTCTGGTCGCCGCACAATTACGAGAACAAATTCTTCGGCCCAACGTCGCTGCGCGACGCGCTGACCTTCTCCCGCAACATCGTTACCGTGAAGATCACCGTGAACATCGGCGTCAAGTATCTGATCAGCTACCTCCATCAGCTCGGTCTCAACGCCACGCTCGAGCCCAATCTCTCCGTCGCGCTGGGCTCGGCGGAAGTTACGTTGCTCGATCTCGCGACCACCTACGCCGTGTTCGCCAACCGCGGCCAGCGCCCCGAGCCGATCTTCATCCAGAAGATCACCGACGCCCAAGGCAATGTGCTGGAAGATCGGACGCCGCAACTGCGCCAGGTGATCTCGCCCGAAACCGCCTACCAGATCACCAGCATGCTGGAGGACGTGATCCGCCGCGGCACCGGCAAGAAGGCGCAGGAACTGCAACGGCCGGCGGCGGGAAAAACCGGCACGACCAACGACTTCATGGATGCGTGGTTCATTGGCTACACCCCACAACTGTTGGCTGGCGTATGGGTCGGCTTCGACGAAAAGCGCACCATCGGTTCGAAGGAAACCGGTGGCCGCGTCGCCGCGCCGATTTGGACGCGCTTCATGCAGCGCGCGCTCGAAGGCCAGCCGATCCTCGATTTCCAGGTACCTGACGGCCTGAGCTGCGTGCCGATCAACGCCCATAGCGGGCAACGGGTGCGCTACGGCGAGGGCGCGTTGCTCGAATGTTTTCACAAAGGCACTGAGCCAGGCGCCCCGCAAGCCGCGGTCGCCCAACTCGTCGCCGACGAGGCGCCGCCCAGCGCCGAGCCCGCCGCCGCGACGTTGGATTTCTTCCGCAGCGAGGACTGATCGTCGTGAGTCGTGACTCGTGAGGCGTGATTTCGTGACTCGTGAGCGGAAGGTCTGAAGTCGATGAACCTGTGTCCCGCCGCCGATTCACGGTTTAACGCTGGCGTTGCGCCTGGGAACTTGTGCTAAGGTCGTCACGTTCATGAAGCGGCTCGCACTCCTCGGCTCCACTGGCTCGATTGGCGTCACGACGCTCGATCTGGTGGCTCGCTTTCCGGATCGCTTTCGCATCGAGGCGCTGGCGGCGGGTAAAAACGTCGAGCGGCTGGTCGAGCAAGTGCGCCGGTTCGAGCCCCGCATCGTCGCGGTGGCGGACGATGACGGCGCGCGCGCGCTGCGCGCGGCGTTGCCCGGTTTCCGCGGCGCGCTGCTGGTCGGTCCGGACGGACTCGACCGTGTCGCCACTGCGCCCGGCGCCGAGTTGCTGGTGTCGGCGTTGGTCGGCGCACTCGGCCTTGGTCCAACTATGGCCGGCATTGCTGCGGGCAAAGACGTCGCGCTGGCGAACAAGGAAGTGCTCGTGGTCGCCGGCGAGCCGGTCACCCGCGCGGCCCGCGAAGCGGGCGTGCGGCTCTTCCCCCTCGACAGCGAACACAATGCGATCTTCCAAGCGCTACGCGGGCATGAATTCAGCGAGGTAAAGCGACTGGTACTGACCGCCTCTGGCGGGCCGTTTCGCACGCACTCGCGTGCGCAGCTGCACGCGGTCACGCGCGAGCAGGCGTTGCAGCATCCGACCTGGAAGATGGGCAACAAGATCACCATCGATTCGGCGACGCTGATGAACAAGGGCCTCGAGGTGATCGAGGCCCACTGGTTGTTCGGTCTCCCGCCCGAACAAATCGATGTGGTGATCCATCCGCAAAGCATCGTCCACTCGATGGTCGAGTACATCGACGGCTCGGTGATCGCGCAGCTCGGGGTATCCGACATGGCGATTCCGATCTCGTACATCCTCGCCTATCCCGATCGCTTGCCGCTTACGCACCTGCCCGCACTCGATTTACCACGCGCGGCGAGCTTGACCTTTGAAGCGCCCGATCTCGATCGCTTCCCGTGCCTGGCCCTCGCCTATCGCGCACTGCGCGCCGGAGGCACCGCGCCGGCTGTGCTCAACGCGGCCAATGAAGTGTTGGTCGACTCGTTCCTGCACGACGCGATCCCGTTCCTCGACATCCCGCGGACGCTCACGACCGTGCTCGATCGCCACCCGGTGATGGCCGCCAGCGATCTCGCCACGCTGCTCGCCGCCGACCGATGGGCGCGCACCGAGGCGGCGCGGCTCACGCGCGACGCGACCGCACAACGCGCGAGCGCGTGAGTGCGTCGTGGGAAGTCATCGCTGGAAATCATGCTTTACAGTCAACAGGTCGGGTGGTAGCGTCCCACGTTCAGTTGTGGAGGAACGCCGTGAAGCAACGGCAGCTCAAAGGATTCGAGAAGCTCCTCACGGAGCGCCGTCAAGAATTGTTGGATGAAGCGGAACGGACCGTCGGTGGCATGACCGACGGAAAGGACAGCTTTCCCGACCCGACCGATCGCGCCGCACTCGAGTCGGACCGCAACGCCACCCTGCGCATCCGTGACCGCGAGCGCAAGCTGCTCAGCAAGATCGACGAAGCGCTGGAGCGCATCGGCGACGGCAGTTACGGCTTGTGCGAATCGTGTAGCGAGCCGATCAGCGTCGCCCGTCTCAAGGCCCGCCCCGTCACCACGCTCTGCATCGATTGCAAGAACGCGCAGGAAGCCGAAGAACGCCGTCTACGCCACGCCTGATCGGAATGCGGAGTGCGGAATGCGGAATTTGGAACGGGAATCCGGATTCCGCACTCCGCATTCGCCATTCCGAATTCGTCACGTTCCTCGCGGCAAGCCCAGCACCTGCATGGCGATGATGCCACGCATAATCTCCGAGGTGCCTGAGGCAATGCTGGCGGCGGGCGACATCAGAAAACTCGCCTGCACCCACTCCGCCGGATTGATTTCCTCACCCGGTTCCAACGTCTCGTAGCGCAACCCGTCGACTCCCAGGATGGACATGCCGATGCGGGGCATCGCCTGCGTCAACTCGGTCCAATGCAACTTGATGATCGACGCTTCCGGTCCCGGCATGCCCATGCGCAGCAACTTGTCGAGCGTGCGCTGACACGTGCTGCGGAACGTTTCGACCCCGAGATAGACATCAGCGAGCGCCTGCCGCTTGATCGGATCCGTCGTCGCTCCCCGGTCGCGGGCCAGCTTCACCAACTGATCGCGCGCGCGGGCGAGCAGAATCTGCATCTCGACCACGTAGAGAATGCCGCGCTCGTTTTGTAGCGCCGCGGTGGCGATCTGCCAGCCGTGGTGCAGCTCGCCGAGTAGATTCTCGCGCGGCACTCGCACCTCTTCGAAGAACATTTCGTTGAACTCGGCTTGCCCGCCCATTTGGCGCAACGGGCGCACGGTGATGCCGGGGCTCTTCATGTCGACGAGCAGACACGAGAGGCCATTGCGGCGTTTGGCATCGGGATCGGAGCGACAGAGCAACATGCACCAGTCCGCATGCTGCGCCAGCGTGGTCCACACCTTCTGACCATTGACGATGAAGTGATCGCCATCGAGGATCGCGGTCGTCCGCAACGAGGCGAGATCGGAGCCGGCGCCCGGCTCGGAAAAGCCGAAGCACCAGAGATCATCGGCGGTGAGGATGCGGTGGGCGAAGCGGCGCTTCTGTTCGTCGTTGCCGTACGCGATCAGTGGCGGACCGGCGATGCCGATGCCGAGGCTGCCGACCAATTGCGGCGCGCCCGCACGCGCCATCTCCTGGGTGTAGACGATCTGCTCCGAAATCGACGCCGCGCGGCCGCCGTATTCCACCGGCCAGGTGATACCGACCCACCGCGCGTCGGCGAGTTTCTTCTGCCATGCGCGCAGACGCGGCACCCGCTCCGCTTCTGGAAATTGCGCGGCGCGTTCGGGCCGGAGATCCTCCGACATGTTGGCAGCCAGCCAGTTGCGCAGTTCGGTGCGGAACGCGTCGAGATGTTCTTCGCTCATAGCGCTGCACCAAAGCGCGTCGCCATCGGCAGGTCAACCCACGCTTGCAGGCCCCGGACAAATCCGGTACGTGACTCGCCGTTGTTTCCTCCCGCGTGTGGGGCCGTAGCTCAGCTGGGAGAGCGCTAGAATCGCACTCTAGAGGTCGAGGGTTCGATCCCCTTCGGCTCCACTTTTCTTTTCAAGCAGGCTTGTTCTTTCGTCGCGTTGCCGCTGCCGCGGTGTTGCAGACGCGCTCCACCTTACTTCATGCGCGTATCGCGATTGACCTACACCCAAGAGCAAGACCCCGCTCGACCCGCAACGGTGCGGAGTGCTGTGTTTTCGAAGTCGTCACCGCAGAAAGAATTTTCTTCTCTTACCGCCGCCACATCCGGTATAAACTGCGGAGTGTCTTCCGTCCGGCAGCTACTTGTTCTCGCAATCATTGCAGCGCTGGTGCGTGCCGAACCGATTGCTGCAGCCCCACCCGCTGTGTCGTTCGGCCCACAGCGGGTATACGGGGTCAGTTCGCTGCCGATTGCGCAAGGGCTCGCCGCCGGCCTGTTCAACAGCGACGCGACGTGGGATCTCATCACCACCAGCGCGGATGCCGACGGAAACAACACGCTCAACTTGTTCCTCGGCAAACCAGATGGAACGTTCGAAATCCAACCGGCAGTCGCACCCGCCAAGTTGCAGCTGACGAGTGTCGGTGGACCGGCATCGATCGACGGGATCGCCGCCGGTCCAGTGGTGCCCGGAGATGCACAAGCGGATGTCACCATCATCGGGAGCCTCATCTCCGGCTTCAACCTGCTTCCTCTGTTGCAAACCTACGAGAACAGTCCGCTCACATTCCGTAGTGCGTTCGTCGTGCAGCCCGCGTGCGGTGATATGCTCATTCCGCCCGAGCCGTGCTCCTTTGATTCCATCACCATGGCCGACTTCAACGGAGACGGCGTGCTCGATGTCGTGGCCGGAGATTCGCTCACGGGTTTCATCACCCTGTTCAAGCGGCTTTCCACGGTCCTGTATCGTCTCGATCCGATTCTTGGCACCGGCTCCACCCCCAGTGACCCCGGCGCATCGCTTCCGGTAGCCTCGATGGTTGCACGGTTCGACGGCGATGCGCTCCCCGATCTCGCCGTTGCGCTCCAAGGCGAGAACGCGGTCGCCGTCCACTTGAACAACAACGCCGCCAGCGGCAGCCCATTCGGTCCGCCGACCCTCTTTCCCACCGGCCCCGCCCCGCTGGCGCTACGGGCGGCCGACTTCGATGGCGACGGTAAGTTGGATCTTGCGGTGCTGAACTCCGATGGCACCGTCACCATCCATCTCAACACGACCATCGGCAGCGGAAGCGTCTCGTTCGCCGACGCTGTTCCGTACATCTTCGGCAGCTTTCCGTCGGCACTTGAGGTGGGCGACTTCAACCACGATACGATCGCCGATCTCGCCGTCACCGACACCGCCACCGATGAAGTGATCGTGCGCGTCGGCAACGGCGACGGTACCTTCGCCTCTGCGCTGCACTTCGGCGTGGGCGCCGACCCTGAAGAATTGGTCGCAGGAGATTTCAACGGCGACGGCTACACCGACTTCGCGACGCTCGACTCTGACTTGAGCAGCGGCAATCCAACGGCGTCGCTGTCTGTCCTGCTCGGCAATGGGATCGCACCGCCCTTCACCCCCACGTCAACGCCGACTATCACTCAAACACCGACGATCACTCGCACCCCAACCAAGACCGCCACGCCGACGCGCACTGCTACCAACACCCCACTGCCGACGAGCACGGCCAGCGCGACGAATACGACGACGTCGACTAAAACCCGCACCGCGACCTCCACCAGCACCATCACTCGCACGAGTTCCCCGACTCCAACCTCTACGAAGACACCAACTCCGACGATTTCGCGGACGCCAACAAAGTCCGGCACGCCAACTCAGACCGGTACGTCCACCCGCACGCCAACCATCACCGCGACGCCGACGATCACGCTCACCGCCACCGTGACGGCCACCGCAACCATCACGTTGACCCGGACGATCACCCCAACGGCGTCGGTGACAGCATCGCCGACGGTGACTCTCACTGGCACTCAGACCGACACTCCGACCGCTACACCAACTCCAACCATCACGCCGACACCGCTGGATACCGCCACACCGTTACCTCCAACCGTGACCCGCACCGCTGCGCCGTCCAAGACCGCAACCCTCATCCGCACCCCGACGCGTACGCCCACCCGCACGATCACGCGCACGCCGGGTCGTACTGCGACGCGGACCGCGACGCGCGTTCCAACCCACACGATCACCCGCACGCCGGCTCGTACGGCGACGCGCACCCCGGCGCGTACGCCTACCCGAACCATCACGCGCACACCCACTCGCACGATCACGCGCACGCCGGCCCGTACGCCGACGCGCACCCGCACTCGCACCATCACCCGCACACCGACGCGCACGCCGTGAAGCGCGCTCGGCGCGGCTACCGGCTATCTTAGAATTCTGGCGGCGTTGCGATCTCGATCGCGGCCACACTGCTGTCTACCATCATCACCGATCGGCCGCGGCGCGCGATCCAGCGCGCCGGCGACGTCCGCCCGCTGTCGCGCGCGACATCTGTCGCCTCATCTTTTGACGGATAGCGGCGCTGCAAATGCCGGCGTCCCGCCATGTGGAACCGTTCCGCGGCGGCGTCATCGGCCCATCGGCTCTGCCAGCGCCACGCGAAGTCGCTCGACTCGGCGCGGACGCAGATCTGCAAGCGATCGCTACGCCACCCGTCCATCGCAAGCAGCGGACCCGTTTTGAGCTGCAGGAGCGGCGGGATGTGAAACGCTCCGACACCGGTGTCGACCGCGCGATCCCAGCCGACGGGACACGTGAGTGGCTCATCAATCGCGTCGGTTGCGGTTGAGGTCGCGGCCTCCGGATCAAGGATCGCCGCCGTCGTCTCGGGCGGATTCGCCAGCAGCGCATTGAGCGCCGCCCAGCCGCGCCCGCGCGCGACATCGCAGAGTGCACGCGTGGCGCGATCGTAGCGCAGTTGCCAATCGCGGTTGGTGTCAGGGTGTTGCCCGGCCGCGACCGCCATGCGCCGGCGCATGGCCAGATACGCCTCGAGCGCGCCGGCATCGATCGCGTGCTGGGTCAGAGCCAGCGTGGTCACTTCCGCATCGCCTTCGATGACCGCTTGGTGTGCCGTCCACTCATCCACGTCGGTCGTGGGTGCAAACAGCGCCGCAAAGTGCCGCCGCTGCCACGCGTGCGCGAGTTCGTGCGTCAACACGATCTCGGCGAGGGCTTGGCCACCGCTCAGAAACTCGCGCAACCCGATCGCCAACGAGGTATCCAAACGAGCCCGCGCGATGAACACCGTGTCATCGGCCGGACTGTACACACCGAACGAGGTGTCAGTCGGCAAGCGACGGACCGAGTCGAGCGCGTCGGTCTGATCGTCACCAAACGCGTGGTCGATCGTGGCCCAAATGCCGAGAATGCGCCGACTATCATCGCTCAGACGCAGGCGGGTCACCACCGCGCCCATCGCCGCGGAATCGAGCACCGCGACGTTGGCCGCTGGAACAAACGGCCGCCCGCGCAGCGTCGCAATCGCTTGCTCAATCGCCGCCACCCGATCGGCGTTCACCCCGCCGCTCGTGATCAACCGTGGTCCACAACCGATGAGGCAACCGGCCACCACCAGCGCAATCAGCTCGCGCACACTCATCGCGGGCGAGTGTGCCGGGTTGTGGCCGGCGGTTCAATGAAGATGCTATGAGGCGCAATGAAGGGGCGGTGCGTGTCGTGCGGTTTGTCGCAGTCTCCACGGTACAGGAAGCGCTCGAATGGTTCGGTCGCTGGTGGCCACGCCATGATGATCCGCTGTCGCGCCGCGCCACGGTGCTGGCCACAGCGGCACGGGTGCACGCGGTGCGCCGCGCCTTCGTAACGCGGGGCCAAGCCGGGCGTCTCGCGGGTGTGCGCTTCATCGATTCGGTCAGTCTCGCGCGCGAGTTGCTGACGCGCGCCGGAAGGCCGCACGCGCCGGGTTGGGAAGACATACGGCGGCTGCGTTTGCATCACGCCTTCGACGCCGGCGCGCTGCACGGCCAGCTCCACTACTTCGACGGCGACCAACTGCGCTCTGGGCGCGGTTACGCCGATGCGTTCGCCCGCGTCATCGCCGACCTCGAAGCCGGCGGCCTGACCCCGATGCTGGCGCGCGACTCGGTGCAGATCGTGAGGGCCCTCGATCCGTTGGCGGCCGATCGTCTACACGATGTCGCCACTGTGTGGGCCGCTGTTGAACACGACCCCGCAACCAATCGCAGCGCGGCGCAGGTGTTGGCGGAAGCCGCGGCGATGGTCGCGCAGACTCCTGCTTGCACCGCGCCGTTCGGGCCGATTGCCTCGTTGCTCACCGCCTCGCCCTCCGCCGTCGAAATCCAATTCCTCTCGGCCCTCCCCGATTGCTCGGTTGTATTCTTGGATGCGCGGCCACTGCGCACCGGCACACAGCGCTGGCGGCCGCGGCGGCCGGCGCCAGTGCAGCTCGCCCTCAATCTCGGCGGGCAACCCGCAAATGGGGGCGATGAGAACGCGCCGCTGACCGAACTCGACCTCGCGCGCCGCTTCCTCTTCGCGCCGTCGGACATCGTCGCCGATCCCCGGCGACCGCGATCGGCCGGCCCTGATGGCACCATCGATCTCGAAGAGTTTCAAAGCATCGAGAGCGAGATCGAGGAGGCCGCGCTGTGGGTTCAAGAACAGATCGCGGCGAGCACGCCGCTGGAAGAAATCGCCCTGGTGATCCCGGCGCTCGACCCGCACGCGCGCCTGGTGCTCGACCGGCTCGCGCGCGGATCCTCTCAGGTACCGATCTATGTTGCGGGCGGCTTGCCGTTGGCTGATTCGCCGGCGGGCTTGCGCATCAGCACGTTGCTGGACGCGCTCGCTCGCGGGCTGGAGGTCGGCGCCACGCTGGCGGTGCTGCCGGCGCTCCGCCGCGGCGATGGACAGGCTGAGCGACCCTCGCTGACGCCATCACGCGCGGCGGAGATCATCCATGGCGCCGGGATTGTCGGCGGGAGCGCGGGCGACCTGAGCGGCGCGCTCGAATGGGAGCCGCGGCTGCGACAGCGGCGCGATGCATTGCAACAGGTATTGGCCACGCTGCCCGAAGCCGACTCCAGCGAACCGGAAAAGCGCCGCCACCTGCACACGCGACGACAAATCGCTGAATGGCTGCGCGATGTCGAGTCGTTGCTGCCGGCGATCGGCGCGCTCCAAGCGCTGGCGGCGACGATCATCGAGGGCGCAAGCTTGAGAACGTTGTGGCCGGCCATCCGGCAGTTCGTCCTCACGCACCTCCGGGTACCGCCCGAGCCCGCGGGTTGGCTCGGCGTGGTCGAGCAACAGATCGAGGCTGTGCTCCTTGACCCTGTAGCCGACACCGTCACCGGTTTCGCCGCGGTTGCTCATCTCGTCGAGGCGGTGCAGCAAGCGCGCGTACCGCACGGACGCTTCGGCGAGCCGCGCGTGTTTGTCGGCGCACTGGCGGCCGCCGCCGGCATACCATTTCGCGCGGTCCGAATTCTCGGGCTGGCGGAAGGTATCGTACCGGCCACGCCACACGACGATCCGATCGTGCCCAACGAGCTGCGCACTCGCATCGAGGAAGTGCTGCAACCGCGGTACCCGCATATCGTCATCACGCGATTGGAGGATCGCGTACTCGAAGATCTCCACGCGTTCTTCCGCATCGTCAGCGGTACCGGCGAGCGCCTCGCACTGTCGGTGTCACGACAATGGATCGATCGCAGCGAACGCGAGGCCTCGGGTGTGATGCTCGAAGTGGCGGCGGCGCTTGCGCGCCGCGCCGACGCCACGGACGAAGGCGATGTACCAACGGCGGCGCGCCTGCGTTCGGCGTACTACGCGGCTGGCCGAGCCGCGCGCGCGCGACACGCCCACCCGACTCTCGAGAACATCCCGATCGCCGACGGCAGCCGCTGGCGCGTCCCGACCACATGGTGTGACGACAGCGCCCGGCGTCTCGACCGCGTGCAAGCGATCACCGCCGCAGCTGTTGGCGACGGTTTGACGCAGAGCGACGGCGCGGTCGCCGCGACGTGGTCGGCCATCCGCGCGCCGGGGCTCACCCCGGAACGGCCGATCTCCGCGTCCGGATTGACCACCTTGCTGCAGTGTCCGTACCGGTTTCTGTTGCGCAACGTGCTGCATCTCGACGAACCGGAAGGGCGCCCGTCCACCGACACCATCGATCCGGCCGCGTACGGCTCGTTGTTCCATCGCGCCGCCGAAGCGTTCTTCCGCGCGCACGGCGCGGCGTTGTGTGCGCGCGAGGGCAACCTCGACGACTGGCAGGCACGCGCGGCGGTGATCGCCAGCGAGCAATTCGACGACTGGCGCGCCGAGTATCCGCTGCGCGGCGACGACTCCATCGCCCGCGAACGTCAGCGCTTGCTGCGTCAGCTCGCACAACTCGTCGAGATCGAATGGCGGATGCCGCGCCGCACGTTCGTCGCCAGCGAGTGGAGCTTCGGCGATCCGCATGCGGTGCGGCTCAGCGTGGCGGGCGGCGAGCTCTATGTTGCCGGCCAAATCGATCGGGTCGATCAACTGAGCCCAACCACTCTGTCGGTCCGCGATCTCAAAACCGGCCGCGTCCACGACTTCAACGAGGAGCCGCTCAACCCGGCACGCGATCTGCAGATCGGTCTGTACACGCTCGCGTTGGACGCGACCGACGCCGCCCAACACGTTAGCCACGCTGCCTACGTCCACCCATCGGCAGCGCAAGAGCCAGAGCGCGCCTTCGAGCACTCCGAACTGAAGACCCTGCGCGAGCGCACGCAGGCGTGGCTGGGGATCGCCCGCGGACTGCTCGCCAGCGGCACGTTCCCGCGCACCCCGGTGGTAGCCGACTGCAACTACTGCCCGTACCGCCCCACCTGCGGCGAGGGCGCACAGGCCCGCAGTGCCGCGAAATTGACCGCGGCGGAGCTGACGCCGGAGGTCGCCGCGTTCGTTGCACTGAAACAACAAGAGCAGGACGATGACAACTAAGTCGCCGTCGTCCGAACTTCCCGCCGACCACGCCGCGCGGGCGGCGATCGTGGCCGAACGCGCGCGCAACGTCGCGGTGGTCGCCGGCGCGGGCACGGGCAAGACCAAGACGATCATCGATCGCGCCGTGGAGTTGCTAGCGCCGCGCACGGCCGGTGCGGCGCCGGTTTCGATCAAACGGCTGGCCGCACTCACGTTCACGCGGCGCGCTGCCGGTGAGTTGCGCTTTCGCATTCGCGAGCAGTTGCTGCGCGATCTCGAACACGCCGCCCGCACCAACGACCGGCGCGTCGTATTGCTGCGCGACGCGCTCTCCAATCTCGATGCCGCGTTCATCGGCACCATCCACGGCTTCGCCGATCGTCTGCTGCGCCTGCGTCCGGTCGAGGCCAAGTTGAGCCCGGCATACGCCCTGGTCGAAGACACCGGTGAGTTGGTGCGCGAAACGTTCAGCCGGCTCCGTCGTGCGGCAGAAGCCGGCAACCTTGCCGCGGCACTCGGCCCGTCCGCCAGCGCTCTCGATCCCGCGCTGCTCGCCGAGGCGGCCGAGTCATTGCGCGCCGCCGCCCGTGCCGGCTTGCAAATGGAGCGCGCCGAGAATGCGTACGGACCGCTCCCATCGGTCGAAGCCGTGTTGGCGAGCATGATCGATACGCGCGACGTGGACTTTTCGCCGCCGGCGATTCCCGATCCCGGCGTCGCCGCCGCGCGCAGCGCCGTTGATCGCCTGGCCCAGATGGTCCGCACCATGCGCGGCCGCAGCTTCGGGCACGACCACTTGCGCCGGCTCAGTCACGCGTTGCGCCGGCTGCACGACACCAACGACGCGGCGGAAGCGTTCCGCGTCGTCCAGGACGCGTCGCGCGGGCGCGCGGTGTACAAGCGCGACTTCGACAATGACAGCACCGGTTGGTCGATTTACGGGGCGGTGCGCCCCGACAACAGCAGGCCCGGCAGCCTCGCCGAGCAGTTGCGCGGACCACAACGCTGGCTCGCCGTCCGCTTGGTCCGCCTGTTTCCCGTGCTGCGCGCGATGTACGAACGCGTGAAGGACGAGCACGAGGTGGTCGACTACCTGGACTTGTTGGTCAAGCTGCGCAACGTGCTGCGCGACAACCGTGAGGCGCGCGGCTTCTATCAGGGCCTGTTCGATCACATTTTCGTCGACGAGTTTCAGGACACTGATCCGCTGCAGTGCGAGATCGTGTTCTTTCTTTGCGAGGACGGCGTCAACGCCGATCGCTGGGATCAGGCTCGTCTGGCCCCGGGCAAGTTGACGATTGTCGGCGACCCGAAGCAATCGATCTACCGTTTTCGGCGCGCCGATATCGTCATGTACGACCGCGCCACGCAGCGGCTGCAAGCCGGCGGCGCCCTCGAACAGCGACTTGACACGAATTTTCGCAGCCGTCCCGAATTGATCACGTTCTACAATCAGCAGCTCGATCGCTTGCTCGGCCACGACAGCGACAACCCGGTGGATGCCAAGACCGGGCGCGCGAACTACGAACCACTCACGCCGGCCCCGACCGTGCCGCCGGCTGGCGTGTGTGTGCATGCGCTGCCCTACGCGGGCCACAACGGCAGCGCGCTGCTTGCGCGCGACGGTCGAGCGATCGAGGCAGTGGTCGTCGCACGCTACGTGCGCTGGTTGCTCAACTCAGGTCGCGAGGTCCGGGATCCCGACACCGGTGCCGCGCGGCCGTTGCACCCGGGTGATGTCGCAGTGCTCGCGAGCGTGACGACCAACCTGCCGCTGCTGCTGGCGCAGTTCGATGGGCTGGGCATCGAGTACAGCGCCCGCGGCGGCACGTTGTTCCTGGCGTACCCGTTGGCGCGACAGTATCTGCTCGCGCTACGGGCGTTGGCCGACCGCGATGACGGCGTGGCGCTCGCGGCATTGTTGGCGCCGCCATTCTTCGCGCTCGATTGCGCCGACTTGGTAGCAGGGCGGGCCAGCGGCGATGTCGAAGCGGTTGCGTACCACGCAGCGGGCGAAGTCATTCGCGACTTGCGGGCGCGGCGCCATCAGCAGTCGCCCGGCGCGACGGCCCGCGATCTGATCGAGCGCACGGCGCTCGGCCGAGCAGTGGTCACGGGACGCAACGGCCGGCAGGCGCTGGCAGCATTATATGAAATCGCCTGGGAGCTCGATCGACGCGCGGCCCTCGATCATCTCGATTACGCGCAGGCCACCGAGTTGGTGCGAGCGTGGGCCGATGCTCCGGTGTTTCTCGATGCACCAGAGCCGCTTGGCGAGAGCGCGGTGCGCGTGATGTCGATCCATCAAGCCAAGGGTCTCGAGTTCCCAGTGGTCATTCTGTGGGACGGCTTCCAAACGTTGAGCGACCGCGGTGGCGGTCTGTGGCGCGTCGAGCGCGACGGCGCGGCCTGGGCGCTGAGCCTCGGACCGATCGCGATCGAGCAGCCGCCGGGCAGCGGACTGATCGAACGCGAGAAAGTGTTCGGCGAATCCGAGCGGCGGCGGATGTACTACGTCGCCGCCACCCGCGCCCGCGATCTGCTCGTGTTGCCGCTCCCCCTCACCAAGAGCGACCGCTTGCCGTATGCCACCAAAGCCCTCGCCGAGGGCGCCGATCCGGAACAGGTCGAACGGTTCGATCTGTTTCGGCCCGACGCGCTTCCCATTTGGGCGCAAGGTCGCGACGAGTCCGCGCGCAGCGAAGTGATCGCGGACGCGGCACTCCAAACCGAGCTTGATGAGCGCGGGCGCGAGTTCGCTCTCCAACTTGAAGCAGCGAGCGAGCCGATCGCTGTACCGATTGCCATCACGGCCGCGGCCAAACGCAGCGAGAGCGTCGAGGACGACTCCGCGGACTCGGAGCGCGCCCGCAAAGCCGCGGGCGCACGTTTTGGCAACCAGTTCGGCATCGTCGTTCATCGCGCGCTCGAGTTGTTACTGAGCGGCGCGCAACCATCGCCGCATGAGGCGGTTTCACTGGCGGCGCGTGAGAACAACTTCGACGAACACGCCGCCGAGGCGCTCGCGGATGTTGAGCGCGCGCTCGCCGCCCTGGATAGCGCCGATGTCACCGCCGACAACGGCTGGCAGCTCTGCTGCGAGTATCCGGTCTACGATGTGCAACCGGGGACACTGCTCAGCGGGTTCATCGATCTGCTCGCCGTGTCTGCTAACGAGGTGCTGGTGATCGACTTCAAATCCGACCAGCCACGCGACGGCGACGTCGCCAGTGCGTATCCCGCCTACGCCGCGCAACTGCGATTGTACGGCGAGGCGCTGGAGCACAGCGGGCGTATCGGCAAGCGGAAGGTTCGCCTCGCCCTGCTGCTGACGGCAACCGGCGAGTTGCGCTGGCTCGATTGAACCCACGATCATCGAGGCGCGCTGGCATGTCAGCGCGCGACTCGCTACACATAGCCACAAGAGGTTTCACGAACATGGGACAGAGTTTGCTCGACAAGGTGTGGGAGGCCCACACGGTGCGTGAGTTGCCGACCGGGCAGACGCAGTTGTTCATTGGGCTCCACCTGATTCACGAAGTCACCAGCCCGCAGGCGTTTCAGATGATGCGCGAGCAGGGACTGAAAATGCCCTTCCCCAATCGCACCATCGCTACCGTCGATCACATCGTGCCGACTGATACCGCTGTGCGGCCGTTCGCCGACTCACAGGCGGAAGGCATGATGAGCGCCATCGAGCGCAACTGTCGCGAGTTTGGCATTCGCTTCCTCGATCGCGCCTCAGGACAGCAAGGCATCGTTCACGTCATCGGTCCGGAATTGGGACTCACGCAGCCGGGCATCACCATCGCCTGCGGCGACAGCCACACCAGCACGCATGGCGCGTTCGGCGCGGTCGCCTTCGGCATCGGCACCAGCCAAGTGCGCGACGTGCTCGCCACCCAATGTCTCGCGATCCAACGACCGAAGGTGCGCCGCATCAGCGTCGACGGGTCACTTGCCGCGGGCGTCTATGCGAAGGACGTGACGCTGCACATCATCCGCACGCTCGGCGTGAAGGGCGGCGTCGGGCTCGCTTACGAGTACGGCGGCGCGGTGCTCGATCGCATGACGATGGAAGAGCGGATGACCGTCTGCAACATGAGCATCGAAGGCGGCGCGCGCTGCGGTTACGTCAATCCGGACGAGACGACGATCGCCTATCTTTGCGGCCGCGACTTCGTCGCGAAGGACGCGGCATTTGATCGCGCCGTGGCGTGGTGGAAATCGATGGCTTCGGATCGCGACGCCGCCTACCACGAAGTCGTGCACATCGATGCCGCCGCTATCGCCCCGACGGTGACCTGGGGCATCAACCCCGGCCAAGCGCTCGGCGTCGACGAGAAAATCCCCGCGCCCGAGTCGTTCAGCGCCGACGACCGCGAAGTCGCGGAGGACGCGTACGGCTACATGGATTTCAAGCCAGGCACGGCAATCAAAGGCACGCGCATCGACGTCGCGTTCATCGGCTCATGCACCAATGGCCGGCTCTCCGACCTGCGCGAAGCCGCCAAGGTGGCGAAGCTCGGGAAAGTGAAGCCGCACGTCAAGGCGCTCGTCGTCCCCGGCTCGCAGGCGGTCGCCAAGGCGGCGGAGGCCGAAGGGCTGCACGAGATCTTCACGGCCGCCGGCTTCGAGTGGCGGTTGCCGGGCTGCTCGATGTGTCTGGCGATGAATCCCGACAAGCTCGTCGGCCGGCAAGTGTGCGCGTCGTCGAGCAACCGCAATTTCAAAGGCCGCCAAGGCAGCCCGTCGGGACGGACGTTGCTGATGAGCCCGGCGATGGTCGCCGCCGCCGCCATCGAAGGCGCCGTCGCCGATGTACGCGAGCTGCTGAAGTGAGGGAGGATTTTTACCACGGATTACGCGGATTGCACGGATTTCAAGTTTCACTCGTCCGATCCGAATCCGTGTAATCCGCGTAATCCGTGGTAGAACTTGCGGAGACCGAGTCACGACTATGAGCCAACTGATTCCGATCACCAAAGTCGCCGGCCGACCGATTCCTCTGCGCGGCAACGACATCGACACCGACCGCATCATTCCGGCGCGCTACATGAAGGCCATCACCTTCGACGGTATGGGGCAGTACGCGTTCCACGACGCGCGATTCGATGCCGACGGCAAATCTCGTGGGCACGTGCTCGACGATCCGCGCTTTCAAGCGAAGGGGTCACGTATCGCCATCGTGAACAAAAACTTCGGCTGTGGATCGTCGCGCGAACATGCGCCGCAGGCGCTCTTGCGTTGGGGGATCAAGGCGATCGTCGGCGAGTCGTTCGCCGACATCTTCTTCGGCAACTGTGTCGCGCTCGGCATGCCGTGCGTGACCGCGAGTGCTGCGGACATCGTCGCGTTGATGGCCGCGGTCGAAGCCGATCCGGCACGCGACCTTGTCATCGATGTCGCCGCGATGACCGCGACCTACAACGGCACGACGTACAAGGTCAGCCTGCCCGACGGCGCGCGCCGGCAGTTGCTCGAAGGCACCTGGGACGCGACCCGCACGTTACTCGACGCGGCCGAGCAGACGCGCGCGACGGCAGCGCGGCTACCGTACGTCGGCGGATTCAAATCGTAGAACCTACGCCCTCGCCGCGGATTTTTGCTGGCAGGTGGCGGCAACCGAATGTATGGTTGCTGCGTGCCTCGGTTCCGTTTGCGGCCAACTGTGCCGCTGCGCAGAGACCGCCTTCCTGGTCCAAGCGTGCGGGCGATCTATGTCACGAAGGCGCTCGCCATCGTGTCTATTCTCGCGGTCTTCTGGATCACCAAACTCTTCATTTATCCCGGGCTTCCCGCGGAGCAGGACCTCGTTGTCGTTCTGCTCGTCCTCCTACCCACGTTCGCGGTGATGGTGTGGCGCGGCGAGGAGCCGGTGGCGCTGTTGGCGCTCAGCATCGGCGCCGAAATCGTCGCGGTGACCGCGGGGATCTATTTCGGTGGCGGAGTCGACAACACCAGCGGGCCGTTGCTCTATGCGCTGGTGATCGTGTTGGCCGGACTGGTCTTGTCAGAGCCCGCAAACTACCTCGCCGCCGCGGGCAGTTCCCTGGCGTACGGCGCGATGGTGTGGGTCGAGCGCGCGGGGCTGTTGCCCCATTTGCTGCCGTACGCCAAACCTCTCGACGATGCCGTGGCGACCGTGGTCATTGTCGATGCGTACCTGTTTCTTGTGGCCTGGGTTGCGTCCTACGCGGTGCGACAGATGCGGGCGGTCTACGTGCGCGCCGAGGAGATGCGCGGGGAGGCGGTGAGCGCGCTCTCGCACGACCTCAAAAACCCGCTGACGATCATTCAAGGCTACGCCGAGATCGCCGAAGACGCTCCGGCTGGCGAGCAAGCCCACTATCTCCAACGCATTCGCCACGCCGCGCAGCGTGCGCTCGATTTGGTGCACAACGTCCTTGACGCCGCCGCCATCGAAGGCCGGCCGCTCGAGCCGACGTACGAACCGATCCGGGTCAGCGAGGTCGTGCAGCAAGTGATCGATTTCCATCAGCTGGTGGCCGAAGGCAAAGGGCTTCAATTGGTCAGCGAACTGACCGATGTTGGAGCGATCATTCACGCCGATCGCCAACTGTTCAGCCGCGCCATCGGCAACCTCCTGTCCAACGCGATCAAGTTTACCGGACGCAACGGCACCGTTCGCGTCACCTCAGCCGTGAGGGATGGCAACCTAGCGGTGGCGGTCGCCGATACCGGCCCGGGAATCTCCGCAGCCGATCAGGCCGGCTTGTTCCAAAAATACAGTCGCACCGCCGCGGCACACCGCACCGAAGGTACGGGGCTGGGTCTCTACATCGTCCGTCGCATCGCCGAGGCGCACGGCGGCAGAGTTGCCGTCAGCAGCGAGATCGGTCGCGGTAGCACGTTCACCCTCGAATTGCCGATCGAACCGCGCAACTGAGCTGGGTCCTTTGCGGGATGTGCAGCGTTGAGCAGCTCGCCGAGCGCCACGAGGTGCGCACATTCATCAACCCGGTGCTTGACGAAGCGCGGACTGAGGTTCTCGTCAAAGAGTAGCTTCACGCAGCACGCGAACTAGCGAGACGGCGTTCCCGTGCCGCTGCGAATGCGAGGCAGGCCGGATGTCTTTGAGGCTGACCGGCGGCGGCGGCAGGGCCGCGGTGATGGTGATCGATGATCGTGTTCTCGCGACGGTCTCCCTCTCCTTTTTTCGGACTGCTTTATTCGCTGCTTGCTTTTGATTGTCGGCCGCCGGACAGGCGCGGAGGCTGTCCCCACGGGATCGGATCGGGATTCTGTTCGTCAGTCCCGCGATCGTCTGGCGGGAATCCATCCGGAGTCGTCGGCGAGCGAGCTCTGTAATGCGACGCGCACCAACGGGTGGTTCTGGACGCCGAGCGCGGCGGTAATGTCGGGTCTAAGCAGTCCAGCGCGGCGCGCGCTCTTGAGCAGATGCGGCAGTTTGCGTCCGCTGAGCATCTCGGCCGATTCGGCGGCGTTGATCGCTTGCTGTTCACGCATCAGTTGCGGCGCGAGGGATTCGGCATCATCGATGCCCGCGTCGCGCAGGCGCCCGATCAATCGACTTAGGAGCAGTGGGCCGGGTTGGTCCGCCACCGCGCCGAGAATCTGCCCCAGCCAGCGGCGCGCAAAGCCGATCTGCTCGTCGAGCGAGTGCTCGCGCATCCATTCGGCGATGTACAAGACGCCGAAGCCCATGTGCCGGCTCTCGTCGCGGGTGATGAGCGTGACGATTTGTTTGAGCAGTGGGTTGCGCGCGTACCGCACCAGTCCCTCGAAGATGGTCATGGCGAAGCTTTCGAGGAAGAACTGCTCGGTGGCGACCAGTTCGAGCGGGTCGCTGGCGGCGAGCAACGCGTCGAACATCATTTCAGTGCCGATATCGATGTCGTCGATCGGCTCGTTCATCTTCTCGATGAACCGGCGGTAGGCGAGGTGATGGCGAGCCTCATCCATGGCTTGGGCGACGGCGTGATTGCGGTAGTCTTCTTGCCGGAGCGAGAGGGCGAGCTTGGCGCAGACGTCCTGGGCGACGCTCTCACCGACTTGCAGGATGTTGAGGATGCGGCCGACGCCGCGGCGGGTGACACGGATTCTCACGCTCTCGGGCAACGCGCGAAAGGTGGCGGTTTGGCCAAACGGGTTCCAGTCATAGTCGACCAGCGGGTCGTCAGGTGCGAGTGGTTGGGTCCAGTCCACGTCGTTCTCGATGTCCCAGTCAGCCGAGTGCGCCTTGGCGAAGAGGGCGTTGATCCCAGGATGCCCGCTGTTGTGGAGGGAGAGCAATTCACGTGTCCGCATTGTGTCGTCCTCCGCGCGTTGGTGTGTGTGAGTTACAGCGCCGCCAAGGTCGTTGCAACCGGAACGTGTGCAACCCGAACCTTGCCGACGGCCCGTGCTTGTCTTAGTATTCGCCGCCAAATCAGGATCATGACACCGAGTAGAGGAGCGCATTGCGATGGGTGAGTTTATTCGTGTGGCAGCTCCCGCTGACATCCCGGCGGGGCAGGGGCGGACCTTCGAGGTGAACGGAAAGAAGGTGGCCGTCTTCAACTGTGACGGCGAATTCTATGCGATCGATGACACGTGCAAGCACCGCGGTGGGCCGCTCGGCGACGGCGATCTGGACGGCTGCATTGTGGCGTGCCCGTGGCACGGGTGGACGTACGATGTGACCACCGGTGTGTCGCCCGACGACCCCGACGCCGCTGTCGATCGATACGAAGTGAAAGTCGATGCCGACGGGGTACACGTGGCCGTCTGACGCGGAAGCTACCCGCGCCCGGTCCGTTATCCTGGTCGGCGGTGGAGAGAAGGTGCCTTAGCCGCGATGCACGATGAAGCCGTGCGTCGGGTCGTAGGGAGAGACGGCGACGGTGACGCGGTCGCCGGGGATCACCTTGATGTGGAATCGCCGCAAGCGACCGCTGATGCGAGCGGTGAATTGACGGCCCTTCTCGCCCTGCACGCGGAACTGGCCCCCGGCCAGCGATTCCATCACCGTGCCTTGGAACTGAATCAGATCGTCCTTCGCCACGCTGTGGGCTCCTCCTTAGGAGACCGGGCCGCGTACGCGCAGCACGCGGGCGGCTTGCCGGCGGCGGCGTCGAATCGCTTCGCGGGTCTTGCGGCGTTTGCGATCGCCGGGCTTCTCGTAGTGTTCGTGCCGCTTGAGATCCTTGAGCAGGCCCTCGCGCATCACCAGTTTTTTGAAGGTTCGTAGAGCCGACTCGACACCGCGATCGTCGACGACCACGGTGAGCGCCTGCGAGCGGCGCACCGGCGAGTGAGAGGCATCGTTGCCTCGATGACTGTGCGACGGTGCGTCTTCACGCAGCTCGCTGGTTTCTCCCATATCGTTCATCCTCCCTTGCGGCACCGGGTTGTTACCGGCGCCGGATTCAATTGCTTCGGTCGGTGCCCGCGCTCGCTTGTCCGAAAACGAATCGCGCCGCCGCAGGGCAAACACGCGCGACCGGGAACCACTCCTCACCACACTGCGCGTAACGGTCTCCAGCTTGCAGCCTCAGGCGCACCGCCTGACAGCATGCTGGGCGTTGCCAAAAAACACCGCGCTACATAGCAGTAGCGCTACCCGGAGTCGAGGCCGGCATGTCGGCGAGCCGGCCGAGTGCGAACGCTAGTGGCGCGGGCCGCCACGGGGGCCGCCGCGGCCCGCCCCCGGGTCGCGTTCACGCGCTTCGCTCACCTTGATCGGCCGCCCCTTGATGTCGCGGCCGTCAAGCTGTTCGACGGCGCGCTGGGCCTCTTCATCGGAACCCATCTCGACGAAGCCGAAGCCGCGCGATTGTCCGGTGTTGCGATCCATGATCACCGCGACCGAGTCGCAGGTGCCCACGGTCGAAAACGCCTGCCGCAGGTCTTCCTCCGTTGCGGTGTACGACAAATTCCCGATGTGCAACCTTCTCCCCATTGCCTCTTCCTTTCTTTCACGCCATCGATCGAGATGCGGTGAGGTCATCGACGCCGCGCGCGGGGAGGCCCCGTGGCCTAGCCGCGGCACCAACAGGATCGGTTATCCGAGGCGCGAGACGTCGCGGGGAACAGCGGGCGTTGCGGCCGCGGAACAAACTGTACGTTGCAGCTGACACAATCAACCAGCGCGACGCTTCTTAGCACTGCCGCCCAGCGGATCGCAAACAAAATGTAGCGCGCTGCGGCAACGGAATCGGCGGGGTCCTTTTAACCCCGGTCATGGGGGCGGCGGCGCCGCAGCGCGGCGCGAAAGTTCGGCGTACGCTTTTCGAGAAAGGCGTTGCGACCCTCCATCGCTTCGTCGGTCTGGTAGTAGAGTTCGAGGGCGCTGAAGCCCATCTCGGTGATGCCGTGGATGTGGTCGGTGTCGGCGTTAAAGGAGAACTTCGCCAGCTTGAGCGCGGTCGGGCTCTTCTCCAGCAGCTCGGCGCACCAACGCTCGACCTCGACGCGCAACTTGGCGGCGGGTACCACCTTGTTCACCAGCCCCATCTGCAAGGCGTCTTCCGCGCTGTACTGGCGGCACAGATACCAGATCTCCCGCGCCTTCTTCTCCCCGACGATGCGGGCCAGATAGGCGGTGCCGAATCCGGGGTCGACGCTGCCCACGCGGGGGCCGGTTTGGCCGAAGACGGCAGTGTCGGCGGCGATCGTCAGATCGCACAACACGTGGAGCACGTGGCCCCCGCCGATGGCGAAGCCGTTGACCATCGCGATCACCGGCTTCGGGATGCTGCGGATCACGGTGTGCAGCGAGGCCACGTCCATTCCGATGCCGGCGGCGCCTTGCCCGTAGCCGGTATCGCCTCGCTCCTTTTGGTCGCCGCCGCTGCAGAAGGCCTTGTCGCCCGCACCGGTGAGTACGACCACGCCGACATCGGGATCCGCCCACGCCTGACGAAAGGCGGCGACCAATTCGTCGACCGTGCGGGCGCGGAATGCATTGCGCACTTCCGGTCGATTGATGGTAATCCACGCGATGCCCGCGCGTGCTTCGTAGACGATGTCGGTGAACGCCATGCCCGCTCCTTCAGCCGCGCGCATCTGAGCGGGAACGCCGCGGTCCTGTCAAGCCGAGGGCGCCGCCCAGGGATGCGGATTCTCCTTGACGAAAGTGTGAACGGTCGTGCTAGAACCGTTGGTCATGAGATGGTTGGAGTTGACGACTGGCGCCCGCATGGGTGAGGGAGGGGCACGGCTCGTCCGGACGGCCC
Source organism: Deltaproteobacteria bacterium (assembly GCA_016178705.1). NCBI lineage: Bacteria > Pseudomonadati > Myxococcota > Myxococcia > Deltaproteobacteria bacterium. Next base: position 203,135 of record JACOST010000015.1, read on the forward strand.
TTACCGTAGGGATCGGGACGATGCTGCTGGCGTCGCGGCTGCTGGCCGAGGTGTCGGTATCGCCGGTTGATAGCGAGTTCTTCATTGGCTCCGCCCGCACATGCACCTACAACACCAATGGTGCTCAACCGGTCGTTACCCAACAGTTCGGATCGCTCAATTTCAATCCGCCTTTGGGACTCATCCCGCTCTCGCCGGTCAGCCCGTCGACGGAAGCGTTCACCAACATTCTTACCAAGCCGGACGGCTCGTTCCTGGCTGCCACAGTGGCGGGTGATAGTCACATCCAGGTGGGTGTTGCCATTCCATTTTTTCTGGCGAAGTTTACGGGCAAGTTCTTCGTTTCCGGCTCGCAGCAAGTTTTCTTCGACATCTATCACGACGACGGCTTCGTGTTTGGGATGGATCAAGATGTGCAGCGGGTCTCGGGGCCGCTTGTTGGCGCACCGCTGAGTGGGCTCACCACCGGCGGTCTGCCCGTCATGGGTGCCTTCAACTCCTCAACGGGACCTCGCAAAAGCACCGTGGTGGTGAACTTTCCCGCCGCCGGCGAATACGAGTTTGAGTTCGATTACTTTCACTGCCGCGGACTGACGCGCACGTTTACCGTCTTTGCTGACCAGCGAGTAGTACCGCTGCTGCTCTTGACGCCGACGCCGGAGAACACTCTCACGCCGACTGTGTCGCCGACGCCGACATTGGGCACGCCCGTGCACACAGGCTCGATGACGCCGACGGTCAAACCGCACGACACCGGTACGCCGGCCGGTACGCCACCCACGCGCACGGCCACCCGAACCGTCACGCCGACGCCGACCACGACCCCCACGCCCACGCAGACGCCGACTCTGGGCGTGGGCTTCCTGATTGGCAACGATCGTGGCCAGCCAGGCGACACCGTCGTCGTCAACGTCGACTTCCAGCCGAGCGTGTCCGATGGTCGGCCGTTTGGCCCCGATGAAGTGGCGGTACTCGATGCGGTGTTGGATTTTCCGCAATTGAATTTCGATCCGACCGACAGCGACGGCGACGGGGTTCCGGACGCGATCGTATTCAATCCCTTCAACGACCCGCTGCTAGCGCCATTCGCGGTGTCGGTGTTCAATCCGGGCACCGCTGGCGCCAATCGTATGCTCGATCTGGAGATTGCCTCCGCCGCTGAAGACGAGGAGACCCTGCCCGCGGGCACGCTCATGACCATCGCGTTTCAGATTCCCGCGCGCAGCCCACTAGGCGATCTGCTGATCTCGCCGGTGGTCGTACGCGCCTCGGATGGTGCGCACAACCTGGCAACCGTGATTACGCTGAAAGCCGGCGTCGTGCGGGTTGTGGCGGCAGCGACGCCTTCACCTGGGCCGACCACACCGGTCCAGGTCGCGATCGACACTCAAGGCGGCGGCTGCGTGATTCATCCGGGCGATGCGGGTGGCGTATTTCTCTGGGTGCTTCCCGCGACCCTCCTGCTAGCGCGACGCCGCGCGGTGCTGCGCGTTCCGCGCCGCTGAGCCGATCAAGGCTCGTTTCAGCCCACCGATCGAGCGCTGGCCGCTGGCTGACACCCAGGAGTTCGCATGAGTGAGCTGACGCACCGGTATGTCGAGACCAACGGGATTCGGATGCATGCGGTCGACGCCGGCAGCGGATTCCCCGTGCTGTTGTGTCACGGCTTTCCCGAACTCTGGTACTCGTGGCGGCATCAGATTGGTGCGCTGGCCGCCGCCGGCTATCGCGCGATTGCTCCTGATCAACGGGGCTTCGGGGAGACCGATGCGCCGGCCGCGATCGAGACATACTCCATTCATCACCTGGTGGGCGATCTCACCGGCCTGCTCGACGCGCTCGAGATCGACAAGGCGGTGATTGTCGGACACGACTGGGGCGGGCTGGTGGTGTGGCAGATGGCGCTGCTCGCGCCGCATCGCGTTGCCGGCGTCGTGGGCATCAACACTCCGTTTTTTCCGCGCTTGCCGATGAACCCGTTGGTGATGATGCGTGCCGCGGCGCAGGGCAGCTTTCACTACGTCCTCTATTTCCAAGAGCCCGGCGTCGCCGAAGCCGAACTCGATCGCGATCCGCGGCGGACCTTGCGCGGGTTCTACCAAGGGCCGAACCGCGCGGCGATGGAACTGGTGCGCGATCTCTCTCCCGGTGTGTTCGGTCCGGCCGAAGGTGGTCTGCTCGACCGGTTGCCCGACAATGCACCGAGTGACTTCCTCACCGCGGCCGACTTCGATGTCTTCGCCGCAGCGTTCACCAAGACGGGTTTTCGCGGTGGACTCAACTGGTACCGCAACTTCGAGCGCAACTGGGAGACCACGGCGTATCTCGTTGGCGCCAAGGTCATGCAGCCGGCGTTGATGATCACCGCCGAGCTCGATCCCGTGTTGCGACCGGAGATGGCCGCGGGCATGGAGCTGTGGGTGCCGAACCTGCGTCAGACCGTGCTCGTGAATGAATCGGGACATTGGACGCAGCAAGAGAAGCCCGCGGAAGTGAACGCGGCGCTGCTGCAGTTCCTGGCGGAGTTTCGAAAGTAGCGCGGACGCGCCGATGCGTTACCGATCTGCGGCTTCGCGAATCAGCGCCTGCACCTGTTCGCGCAATGAGGCGCGGCGCGCGCCGAAGCGGCTGCGGGTAGAGAAAGCGACTTCCTTGCCGACAATGTCGGCAGTGATCAAATCACTGACGAACTGACAGATGGCGCGGCGCATTTGCTGTCGCCGCGCGTGCACGCGGGCATCGCGCTGCGCGGGGGTCAACCCCTTCTCGCGCGGATCGGGCAGCGTGTCACTGTGGACCTGCTTGAGCACGCGCCGCAAGCGCAGCTCCCAGCCGGCGGGCAACACAATGAGTAACTCGCCGTGTTTGCGGCCGGGTCGAGTGCGAATGGGTTGCGGGCGTGCCATCGGGTCATCTGCTGTGGGGTCTTCGGGTAGCAGGAAAGCCCGGCGCTTGTCGAGCGCAAAGTACGGAATGCCCTTCGCGCCCGAGGCCCGTTTCGCGCGTTGGCGTTCGCAAGTGGCGAGCGTCTGTCGAACTGACGGAGGTCATCTCGTTTCCTGCGGATCGACATTCGGTCTCACCCTACCGAACGGTAGGAAGGGCGTGGTCCCGTTGTCGCGCGGCGAGGATCAGGAGGAGAGGTTGACCGATGCGAAGTCGGTTTCCAGAATGAGATGATGAGGGCGATGAACGTTGCAGACACGGCCCGCCCGGATCCGTTCGGCTTCGATCCGACAACCGCCGAGCGCTGGCTCGGGTACGTACGGGCAGTCTTGTGGCCATACTTCCGGCCGCAAGTGATGGGTACGGAGCATTTGCCGCGTGGCCGCGCGCTCATCGTCGGTTGCCACTCCGGCGTGGTGCCGTACGACGCGGCGTGTACGTTGGTGGCGATCCACGAGGCGACAGGGCGCTTCTCGCGCGCCATTGGTGACAACCTCTTCGGCCGCATCGGCGTGGTCGAGAACTTCTTGCGTCGGCAGGGGGCGTTGGTGGGTCACCCGGACGTGGTTGCGGGGTTGTTGCGCGCGGGTCATATGGTGCTCGTGTTTCCTGGCGGCGCAAAGGACATGGAACGGCCCTACCTGACGCAGCGCTATCAAGTGTTGCCGCATCGTGGCTTCGCGCCCGGCCGCGGTGGGTACATCAAGCTGGCGCTGCGCACTCGCACACCGATCGTGCCGCTCGCCGTGGTCGGTGCCGAGGAAGCGCACGTCATGCTCGGCAGCGTTCCCGGGCTCGGGCCGGTCTTGGGCATGCCGTTCTTTCCGCTCCTGCTCTTCCCTGTGCCGCTGCCGGTGCGCTTGTACATCCGTTTTGGCAAGCCGATCACGTTGCCGGGCACGCCGGCGGACGCGCACGATCAAACCCGCGTGGATCAATTGAACGAGATGGTGCGCCGGCGCATTCAACGGCTGATTGCCGACACCGTGACGCGCCGGCGCGGCCTCATCTTCAGCGAGTATCGCAATGGACGCGCGCACCCGCAGTGAACGGCCCAGCGTCGAATTCGTCCGCACGGCCGACGACTGGGATCTGGCGCTGCACCGCTATCGCAGCGCGCGCAGCGATCTGCCGCCGGTGATTCTCTGCGCCGGCTACGCGTGTAATCGCCACTTCCTCGATTTCGACGAGCGTTACTCGCTCGCGCGCTTCCTGGCGCGGCGCGGCTTCGACACCTGGGTGCTCGAACTGCGCGGCCGTGGCTACAGTGAGGCCGCCGGCGATTCATCGCCGAATCGCAGTTGGACGTTTGACGACTTGGTCCAGTTCGATGTGCCCGCAGCAATTGCGCATGTACGGGCGCGTTGCGCGGGGCGCCCGCCGGTGTGGATCGGCCACAGTATGGGCGGCATGGTGATGTATGCCGCGTTGGGCGCGAACGCCGCGCTGACTGAATCGGTCGCGGGCTTCGTCGCGATGGCGTCACCGGTCGCGTTTCCGCCGATCGCCTCATGGATGGCGCAGCGACTCGGCGAGTTTCTGCTGTTGCTGCCGTTTCCGGCGCGCTTGCCGCAGCACAACATTCTCGTCGCGTTGTGGTCCCTGGCGGGAAATTCCTCGCGCGCGTCGCAGGTCGGCATGAACCCGTACAATCTCGACCATGCCGCCTTCGGGCGCGCGCTGCGGCAATTCATCTGCAATGTCCCGCGCCGCAAGTTGCAGCAGTTCGTGCGCTGGTCGCTGACCGGCGCCTTTCGCTCTGCCGACGGCAGTGTCGACTACCGCGCGAATCTGCCCCGCATCACCACGCCCGCCTTCATCATCGCCGGCGCCGCCGACCAGCTCGCGACGCCGGAGATCGTGGGGCTGGCCTACGATCGCATCGGCTCGCCGGCCAAACGCTACCGCGAGTTCGCCGCCGGCCCCGGCGTCAGCGCCGACTACGGCCACGTCGATCTCATCTTCGGGTCACGCGCACCGGACGAGGTGTTCCCAGCCATCAGCAGCTGGATTGAAACCGAGTTCGAATCGGAGGTGCGGTCATGACAACGCGTGTGCGTTTCGGGATTCAAACTGGCCAGCAGTTCGCCACGTGGGACGAGATCGTTCGCATTTGGCAACGCGCCGAAGTGCTCGGCTACGACACCGCGTGGACCTACGATCACTTCGTCGCGGTCATGATGGATCCGTTCGATCCGTGCCTCGAAGCCTGGAGTTGCTTGGCGGCGTTGGCGGTGCACACGCAACGGATTCGCATCGGCGCATTGGTCACCGGCAACACCTACCGCCACCCGGCGATTCTGGCGAAGATCGTCACTACGCTCGACGTGATCAGCGGCGGGCGGTTGGAATTCGGGATCGGCGCGGGCTGGTACGAGCCGGAGCACGCGATGTTCGGTCTGCACTTCGGCTCGGCGCGCGAACGCTGCGAGCGGCTCGACGAGGCGCTCACGGTCATGCGGGCGCTGTGGTGCGAGCGGCAGGCGACCGTCGCGGGCACGCATTACCAACTGATTGGGGCGATTGCCGAACCGAAGCCGGTGCAGCAGCCGCACCCGCCGATCACGGTTGCTGGCGCGGGGGAGAAGCGCTTGCTTCCGATCGTGGCGAAGCACGCGAATGCCTGGAGTTCGTTCGGCTCACCCGAGGTCTACCAACGCAAGATCGGAATTCTGCGCGGCTACTGCGACACCGCGCAACGCGATTGCGACGCGATCGAGAAGGCGATCCTGGTGCCGACCGCGATCACCGACGACCTCGCGACCGCCGCACCGATGATTCAGGGCTACGCGATGTATCAGGGTCTCAGCGAAGCGGAAGCCCGTCGCTGGATGCTGCTCGGGAGTGCGGATGACGTGTGCCGGCAGATCGACGCGTTCATCGCCGTCGGCGTTACGCACTTCGTCGTGACGTTGTCGCCGTACAACTTCGACGTCTTCGAGCGGTTCGCGTCCGACGTAATGCCGCGCTATCGCTGACGGAGCTGTGCCCGCCTCGGAATTCCGATTCCTTGTAGGGGCGACGCATGCGTCGCCCGCGAATGGACGCATGCACAGTGGTGAAGACGGAGGGCGATGCATGCATCGCCCCTACAGTTCGGAGACGGCGCGCTTAGTGCGCAGCGCTCTGCGCCGGTCGATCAATCACGAGATCACTATGCTGGCGGCGAAAGGTCTCCGCGACGTGGCAGTTCCAGCACACCGGTTGGTGCGACTGGAGCAAGTCGGGCAATTGCTCGCTGGCGATCTGGCTCCACTCCAAAGTCAGCCCGCCCGGCGCCATCAGAGCGGTGTGGTGTCCCCACGACTCAATGCCGTCGAAGCTCGCGCCGCACAGCACACAGTGCTTGCCGGCGTAAAATTTCGCCAGCATCGTGTGGACGAGACATTCCTCCGGCGCCGACTCGATCTGCCGCAGGCATTCCTGTCCGCAGTCGTGCCGCTCGGGCCAGCGCGAACATCGCGCGAGCTTGATGTCGGCGCGACCGGCAACGGTGGTGAACGCCGCGTGGCGGGCGTCGACTTGGACTGCGGCCGCGCGCTGATTCTCGGGGCAGGTGATTACCCTGGTGCCTCGGAATCGCCGGTACACGTCGGCTGCGATGGGAACCACAACGTAAAGCGTACCGAGCGCGAAGATCGCGGCAACAACCAAAAGTGCATCGAGGCCTGTCATGATGTGGCCCTCCTTTCCTCAGGGATCATCGCCGGTGCCATTGCGGCCATCTTCGGTTCGTTGTGCGCCGGCGATGCGGCCATCACCGCCGCGGCGGGTTGCTTGCGCCGCGCCGGGCGACGAGCGCGGCTATCGACCAGTTGCAGCGCGTGCATGGTCGGCCGCGCCCGTGACGAGATCCGGCGCTCGATCTCGTCGAGTTCGGTTTCGAGATGCTGGCGGATACGTTCCGGATCAGGAATCGCGGCGGGGTCGGCATCGATGCCGACGCCGACGGAATCCCCGTACGAGACCAAGGCGATCGCAATGGGCGTGCCCAGCATGACCGGGGCGAAGGCGTACACGCCGTCGATCTTCGCTCCGGCCAGGTAGCGCTGCACGGACGGGCCGGGGACGTTGGAGCAGATGAGATGAATGCGCCCGCTCGCTTGCCGCGCCAAGAAGCGAAACCCTGCCGCCGGCACCAGCGCAATGGCCTGCATCAACGCCTGATACGAAGCGCTCTTACCGTTGCCCTTCGAAAGTTTCGTCTGCGCGCGAATCCGCGCGAGCCGCGCCAAGGGGTTGCGCAGACCAACCGGCAACATCACGTTGAATGCCCCGACGCGATTGCCCAAGGTGTGGCTCTCATGATCTTGCCGCAGACTCATCGGCACGACGCACGCGACTTCTTCCATGCGAATGCCGAGATCGCGGTGGTAGCGCCCCAGGGCGCCGGCCACCGTTGTCAGCACGAGGTCGTTGAGCGTGCCGCCGAGTGCGTCTTTGATTCGCCGCAGACGCGGCAGCGAGAACGTGGTGCCGTCCAGCCGCCGGCCGATGCCGGTGCAGCGTGCCGCGAGTGGATCCGCGAGCGGTGGCACGGTCATGTCGCGCAGTAGATCGCCGACACGGCCGGCGGTGCGGACCATCTCATCGATCGCCGGCAGCGGATCGTTCAACGCGCGCACGACGCTGCGCGAGGCGGCGGCGACCACGCCGGCCGCCGCGCGGACAACGGCGCGGATCTGGCGCGCGAGCACCGGCGACCGCGCGCCTGACGTTGGCGGCGCCTCGGCGCGGTGTGGCACCCGAATCGGTTCGCTGCGCCCGGCTTGCGTCATCGCGTCGAACAGCGCGACGGCGCCCGCCCCATCCATCACCGAGTGATGCATCTTGATGAACAACGCGGCGCGGTCGTGTTCGAGACCCTCGATGAGGTAGGCCTCCCACAGCGGGCGCAGGTGGTCGAGCGGCGTGGCGAATACCGCCCCCGCGAAGTCGAAGAGGTGACGCTGGTTGGCAGGCGGCGGCAGGATGATCGAACGCAGATGATAGTCGAGGTCGAACGCGGGATCGTCGACCCACTCGGGAAGTCCGATTGCCAGCGCTTCGACGACGCGGTGATGCAAACGCGGCACGTGGGCCACCAGTCGCTCCATCGCGGCGCGGAAGCGGCGCCGATCGGGGGCCTGGTCGAGCGCGAAAATCCCCGCCACCAAGGGACGGAGATGCGGTGTCGCCGCCTCCGCGTACCAGAAGAACGCGTCGGTCGGCAGCATCCGCGATGCTAGTTGAAATGCAGAATGACCTCGACTCGGACGTGCCATCGTTCTGCCTCCGCGGCGCCGACGCCGATGAACTCTGTGTGTCTTATCGTGCTGCGAGGCGACTGAATGCACTGAGTCCGATCAGGCATTCAGCTGACGAAAGTCACTTCAAACAACTTCGCGATAGCCGAAGGCCATGAACAGGCCCAGGCCGATGACGAGCGCTGGCCAAACGAGTCGCGCGCTCCGCTGCGGGATCAGATCGCGCAGACTCAGCCAGCGCACGGCGCCCGCGAACAATCCCAAGGCGCCTAATACCGCGTGCTGGACGTTGATGAGATTGGTCAGATCATCGCTGGCGCGCAGGGAGGAGTGCGCGTGACCGAGTAGGAGCACGCTGCCGACGATCATGATGATGGGCAACGCGTACCCGAGGGGTCGTTGCGTCGCCGGCCGCCCGTGATCGCGCCAGCCAAGCCAGACCATGGCCAGGACCAATAGCGCGCCGAAGTTGTGCTCAAGGATCTGCGGATCGCTCACCACATCCCAGAATCCGATCTGGCGCACCAGCCATATATCCGGATCGGCAAACACGGCGATGAACGCCGCGAGTGGGAGCAGCAGCAATGGCCAGCAGCGGGCGGCGCCGTCACCGATCAGTCCGCCCCAACTCTGCAGCAACCAACACAGACCCAGGAAGATGACGAACACGCCGGACCAGTTGTGCGTGAACTCCGAATAGCGCAGGTCGTCAATCGTGCGTGTCGGTGTCCCCACAAAAGCCGACGGATCGACGAATGTTGTCGATGGCAAGTCTGGCGAGAGCAACGCGTGGATTTGCACGGGTGTGAGTTGGAGCGATCCGTCATCTCCCGGCGGCGAGACCGACGCCACGACGCCGGCGACGGTGATCGCCAGTAGCCCAGCGGTCACTTCGAGTTCGAGCATCTTGCCGAATCGCCGCAGCACGGGCGTCGCAAAATTGGGCGTGGCGGCGAGCTTCAGCAGGGCAGGGCGAGTGATGCGGAAGTTGATGAACCCGGCGACGACCACGGGTGTCAGCAACACCAGCTTGACGATCAGCGTGAGCCCGTAAGCCGAGGTCAGCATCGCACCGGGTGTTGCCAGATAGCGTACCGCCGCCAACACGCCGGACGCGGACATTAGAACCACCGCCGTCAACGCGAGCGGCGAAAAGCGCCGGACGATATCCGCGATCAGCGCGATCGCGGGGGCATCGGAGAGTCGTTGAATCTTTGAGCGGGCCGCGAGCAGATGAACCAGCACGCCCATCCACGCAGCCGCGGCACCGATGTGTGTGATCTGCGACGCGATCGCCAGCACCCGCCCGGCCGGCTGCGCCGCCGCATGACTGACGAGGCTGGTGCACACGACCGCGCTCATCCCCAACGCGACGACGATCCACCACTTTCGCTCGGTTGCGAGTTGCGCGGCGCCCGCGGCGAGTAAGAGCAACGCCGCGCGTCCAACGCTCAACTGCCCGACGGCTGTCTCGGTTGCGAAGCGCACGACCAACGCCAGGTCGACGCCACCGAAGATCGTCCGGCCTTGCACTTCTGCCACTTGCACGAACAGGTCGGCGAGCGTCGCCATCGCAGCCGTCAGGGCGCCGCGCACGACCCATCGCGTGATGGAGTCGCACAGCCGCCGGCTGAAGTCGTCGCGCGCCGAGTGCGGTCCCAGTGAGCGGAGCGCGGGGCGCAAGAACGCGACGATCAGAAAAGCTCCGCCCAGCGCGATGATCAGGCCGATCAGCTGCAGCGCATGGAGCGCGGAGTGTTCCATTCGGCTGGTGGGTGCGTCGCGTGGCTGGGTTAGTTGGATCCGAGTACGTGAAACGTGAATCGGCCGGGCGCGCTGTGGCCGTCGCGCGACAGCACGCGAAACTCCACGGCGTACTCGCCGGGTGGCAGCGGTTGGACGTCGACAATGAGGTGTGTGCGATCCTTCGGGTCCACCGTGGCGCTACCCTGCTTCAGATCGGTGCGCTGCTTGGCGGTCACTTCGGCCGCCGCGAACACTTCGATGGAGTTGAATCCGTCGTCGAGCAGTTCATTGAACCACAGGTCGATTCGTTTTGGGGTCTGGGACAGTCGCGCGTTCTTGACGGGAGTCGAGCGCACCATGCGGGCATGCGCGAATGCGGAGTGCGGCACCGCCAAAATCATCCCAGCCACGACGAGACTACTCAGGGCAAGATGACCACGGGCGTTCATCAGGGACCTTCAGTCCAAAGATTCACGTAGAAGTCAAACGACCGCATGATCGCACAACGACCGGGGTGCCCGTCGCCCCCCATGCCATTCATGTCCGAAAATGGCCAGACGTTGGTGCGCGTCTGTGCCATAGTTGCCCCCATGACGTTACCGGCTCACGCGATCTGCTACCGAGCGCTGTTGACGCGCGACATCCGCTTCGACGGGCGCCTGTTTGTCGGCGTCAGCAGCACCGGCATCTATTGTCGGCCGATTTGTCCGGCGCGCACGGCGAAGCCCGAGAATTGCCGTTTCTTTCCGAGTGCCGCGGCCGCGCAGGAAGCGGGGTTCCGTCCCTGCTTGCGCTGTCGGCCGGAGCTCTCGCCCGATGCCGCGGCGTGGCGAGGCACATCGAACACGGTGTCGCGCGCGCTCGCGCTGATCGCGGAAGGCGCGCTCGATGGCGGTGAGGCCGGGGTCGAAGCGCTGGCCGCGCGTCTGGGCATGGGGGAGCGCCAGCTCCGGCGTCTCTTCGATCAACATCTCGGCGTGCCGCCGGTTGCGGTGGCGCAAACCCGCCGCGTTCTGTTTGCCAAGCAGCTGATTCAGGAGACGTCGCTGTCGATGATCGACATCGCCGAGGCCTCGGGCTTTGGCAGTGTGCGGCGATTCAATGATGCGTTCGTAAAACTCTACCGCCGCAGCCCGCGCCAGCTGCGCAGCAAGAAACGCATCGCACCCTCTGCCGTCACGTTGCGGCTCGGCTATCGCCCGCCGTACGATTGGGACGCGATGCTGTCCTTTCTCGCTGCGCGCGCCATCGACGGCGTGGAGCTGATCGAGAATGACCACTACTTCCGCACCATCGCGATTGATGAGGCGGCCGGTAGCGTCGAAGTAGCGCCGGGGCGCAACTGCTTGCTCGCGACGATTCGGGTGTCGCATGTGCGGGCGCTGCTGGCGATCGTCGCGCGGCTGCGCCGTCTCTTCGATCTCGATACGGATGTCGAAGCGATCGGCGCGCATTTGAAGAGTGACGAGGGACTCGCGCCGCTCATCGCGCGCCGCCCGGGATTGCGCGCGCCCGGTGCTTGGGACGGTTTCGAGCTGGCCGAGCGCGCCATCCTTGGCCAGCAGGTCACCGTCGTTGCAGCGCGCCGCCTCGCCGGAAAACTTGCGGCGCTCGCCGGCACACGGACAACGCCCGACGTTACCGGACACGAACAACTCACGCGCATCTTCCCGACGCCAACTCAGGTCGTCGCGAGCGATCTCGCCGAATTTGGGATGCCGCGTGCACGCATCGAAGCCGTGCAAGCGCTCGCGCGTGCCGCCGTGGCCGATCCGAAGCTGCTCGAGCCGGCAGGCACCTATGACGACGTCATCGAGCGGCTGCTCGCGCTGCCGGGCTTCGGACCGTGGACCGCGGAATACTGGGCGCTGCGTGCGCTGCGAGACAGCGATGCCTTTCCGGCCGGCGATGTGGCGCTGATGCGCAGTCCCGCCGTTGCCAACGGCACGCCACTGTCGCCCAAGGCGTTGCTCGAACGCGCGGAAGCATGGCGCCCGTGGCGGGCCTATGCGGCGCAGCACCTATGGACGGCGGACGCCGATGCCAGGAGGGCCAATGGTTGAACGCCAGACATTCTTGATCGACACGATGAAGACACCGCTTGGGACTGCGATCCTGATTGTGGACGAGCACGGTGCGCTGCGCATGCACATGTGGGAAGATCCCGAGGAAACGTGGCGCAAACGGTTTCATGACTACCACGGCGACAGCGCGCTCGTCGCGCGGCGGGATCCCTTCGGGCACGTCGCGACGCTTGAGCGCTACTTCGACGGCGAGATCACGGCGCTCGAATCAATTTCCGTCGCGTTCGTCGGCACGCCGTTCCAGACGAAAGTGTGGAACGCGTTGCGCACCATCGCGGGCGGGACGACGCTTAGCTACGGCGCGCTCGCGAAGCGCATCGGCGATCCCAAAGCCGTGCGCGCTGTGGGGCTCGCCAACGGTCGCAACCCCATCGGTGTCGTGGTGCCGTGCCATCGCGTCATCGGTAGCAACGGTTCGTTGACCGGCTATGGCGGCGGCCTGCCGCGCAAGCGCTGGTTGCTCGAGCACGAGGCGCGTCATTCCACTTTTCGTTTGGAGGTATCCGCATGAGCGATTCCAACTCCGCCCACGCGTTTCACGCGCTGCATCAAAGCGGTCTGCTAATCCTACCGAACGCATGGGATGCGGGCAGTGCCCGCATCATTGAACATGCGAGCGCGAAGGCGATTGCCACGTCGAGCGCGGCGGTGGCCTGGGCGAACGGATATCCCGACGGTGAAGCGTTGCCGCGGGAGGCGCTGCTTGCGACCGTGCGCGCCATTGCACGCGTTGTCAGCATTCCCGTGTCGGCGGATGTTGAAGCGGGTTATGCTGCCGATGCCGAGGCCGCGGGCGCGTTCGCGGCGCGGGTCGTCGATGCCGGCGCGGTGGGCGTCAATGTCGAGGACGGCAACGGCGCGCCCGATCTGCTTGTCGCCAAGATCGGTCGCATGAAGGACGCCGCCGCGAAGGCGGGCGTCGATCTCTGGATCAATGCGCGGACCGACGTCTATCTGCGCAAGCTCAAAGAAGGCGACGCGGCGTACGAGGAGACCATCACGCGCGCGCGGCGCTATCGCGAGGCGGGTGCCAACTCGATTTTCGTACCGGCCGCCGCCGAGGAGTCGCTGCTGGCGCGGCTGGTGCGCGATGTAGTGCTGCCGCTCAATGTGCTCGCCTGGCCGGGTGTGCCGGCCGCGGAAAAGTTGCGCGAGTTGGGCGTGCGCCGGCTCAGCGCGGGCTCTGGTATCGCCAAGGTCATGCTGAACCATGTGCATGCGATGACCCAGGCTTTTCTCGCTGACGGCCGTTCCGAGCCCTTCAATCAGGGCGCGCTCAACAATCCGGAGATCAACCGCCTGATGCGGCGCGAGCTATGAATCGCCCATTTGCGCCGCTGCTCTGCTCGTGGCGAAGTGTTACTTCGGCTGCGGGACAATGCGCAGGTACGGTTTGGGCGCTTTCCAGCCATTGGGGTATTTCTTCTTCGCATCGTCGTCCGACACCGCCGGCACGATGATCACATCCTGACCCGGCTTCCAGTTCACCGGCGTGGCGACCTGGTGCTTGGCGGTGAGCTGGATCGAATCAAGCACGCGCAACACTTCATCGAAGTTGCGGCCGGTGCTCATCGGGTACACGAGCATCAGCTTGATTTTCTTGTCCGGGCCGACCACGAACACGGTGCGCACCGTGGCGTTGTTGGCGGCGGTCCGGCCTTCGGACGTGACGCCGGCATCGGCCGGCAGCATGTCGTAGAGTTTGGCCACCTTCAGTTCCGGATCGCCGATCATCGGATAGGTGACCTTGTGGCCCTGTGTTTCCTCGATGTCGACGGCCCATTTGCTGTGGCTGCTGGCCGGATCCACGCTCAGGCCGATGACCTTGCAGTTGCGCTTCGCGAATTCGGGCTGCAGTCCGGCCATGTAACCCAGCTCTGTGGTGCATACCGGAGTGAAATCTTTCGGATGGGAGAACAGGATGGCCCAACCGTCCCCGATCCATTTGTGAAAGTCGATGGTGCCTTGCGTCGTGTCGGCACTGAAGTTCGGGGCCTCGTCATTGATGCGCAGCGACATGATTGTCCTCCTCGATTGGATTGATTTTCGTCGGCCGACGTTTGCTGTGGGCATCCTGTATCCTACCGCGCGTTTTTCCTGTCAAGCACAGGGGGCGGCGTGGCGCGCCGGCATGGTCGCGCGTCGCACGCATGCTCACGATTTTCCACTCAGTGCGCGCAGGGCGTTGAGCTGGGTCATGCCCCAGCCCGCCTCATACCCCGCGTGTTCAGCGCCGACATCACCGCCGACCCGCTCAAAACCGCTATGCAGGAGCTCAATCAGCGTGCCGCCCAGCGCGGGTGTGAGACGAAGTGTCACCCGCGTTGGGTACAGCCATCCGCGATTCGGGATCCAGTCGTTCTCGAACGTCAACTCGTTGCCCGGTTGGAACACGACGATCGGCCCGCCGTAGCGCACCGGCTCACCGTCCCACATCACCTCCATCTCGACGCGACCGCCCGCCCGCGGCTCGTAGACGCGCAAGCGCTGACCTTTGGACGTACCCGCCTCCGGGGTTCCCAGGAGCACCCCCCACCAGCGATTCATGCGGTCGAAGCTTGTGAACTCCGCCCATACGCGCTCGGGCGGGGCCGTTATGTGGATCGATCGTCGAACCACCAGGACGCTCTCTTCAACGCGAGTCATGTTTTCTCCTCCGTTCTTCTTGGTCGAATACCAATGAGCGGAATCGACAGTTCACCGATCGTCTCTGCACGGACGGATCCATCGACGCCGATCGTGAGCCCAGTTCGGCGAGCAGCGCCCGCCTATCTGGCCTTGCAGTCGCACGCTCGGCGCGGCGTTCGCTGCATCAACTCCCCGGCGGGATCATCGGAGATGGGCACGTCCATGTCCCATACTTCGCCGCACTCGCACCCGAAGTGCTGTACGAACACTCTCGCGCCGGACGCCCGCTCTTGAGTTCCGCGCCCCTCACCCTTCACTTCCCGGTCGCACTTGTGGCATTTCATGCACTGCGTTTTATCATGGGCAATCAACGACCGCACACCAGGCCGCACCAGGGGTGCGCTCGCGATTGCCACCTACGTGTTGCTGGCGCGCTGAATCGGTTTTCTTTTGCTTCGGTCATCCATTCGTGCGCAAGTGCGGCTTGGACGGCGCGCTGGTTCGGGGCGCTCGCGGCTGGAACAGGCAGCCTTTCGGGGGGAGATGCCTAGCCCGCGCGCCGTCGCCTCAGACCATGACTACAATGTTGCGGCTCACGCTCTTGGCAATCGCCGGCATCGCGTTGATCGGCTGCGGTGGCGAAGTAGATTCGCCAAAGCCACCCAGCATCCGAAACATAACCGTGAACGTCATTCGCGGACTGTGCAGCACGCGAACGCCGAGTTGCCGAGTGCTGAGATACTGCTTCGACGAACAAGATGGCTGCGAAACGCCTACTCCGACGCCTATACCAAGTTAGAACACTCCCGTCCTCGCTTGCGTCTGGCCGATGACAGGCCGATGCTGCTCCTGTCCATATGAAGACTGAAATCTTCAGATCGGCTGCGGGCGTTGTATGGTGGCGGGACGAGCACATTCTGCACCTTCAACAGTGTTCCGGTCACGAAGCGACAGAGCAAGAGGCTAGGCAGTTCCTCAGCACGGTCGAACGCTTTCTGGCCGGTGCAAAGGCTCCATTGCTGATTGATCGGAGCCAGTCGTACTCCCCGTCCTTTGGCGCACTCACGATGATGGCACGCAGAGCCGCAGAGCTATTCTCAGCAATCGCTTACTATGCGCCCACGGTAGAAGCTCGGGGCGCATCCAGGGTAGTAGCGGACACGTTCCTCAAGGGCGTGATGGAGAACGTTGCGATCTTCGACGATGAGGCCGCCGCTGTACGGTGGTTGGTGTCCTTCAACTCCGACACATAGCGCGTTCCGACGAGCGCGGTGGGATCGCGCCGTCCATTCCGGCGGCCTTCGTCCACCATCCTTACGTCTTGCACGCATCTCGATTCGTGGTCAGAATCCGCCACGTAGGACGCCGGGCATGCCGAGGGCAAAGGTCACTCCTGATCAGGTATTGACTATCCGCGATCGTCTTGCGCGCGGCGAATCTTCCGGCCACCTCGCCGACGAGTACGGCCTTTCCCCGCACGCGATCCACGACATCGCATCGCGGCAGACCTGGGTGGGGGTGAGAGAACCACGCCCCCACGGCCATCTGCTGTGGGACAGCTTGGCGCGCGTCTGGCAGTGGTTTGCTTCCTGAATCTAGGACACTCGCGCTTTCAAATCAGGACACTGGCCGGGAAACTAGGACAGTACCGACCGTCCTTGCGCGCAGTCGCGAAGCCGAGCAGGATGGGCCCACCTTTGGCAGAGGGAGGGAATCGAAATGCACATATCGGTGTTCGAGTATCGCATACCCGCGAGTCATGCGGGCGAGGGAACTCAGACCGGTCCTCCGCCGATGACGAGCACACTCGTCCGCTCTGGGATGGGCTCTTCCGTCACCGCTCACCTCCCTCGCTTCGTGAGCGGCTCGACCTCGGGCCAGGCCTCCTTGCCGTTGTTGCGCAGCATCTCGACGGCAGCGGGTATCGCCCAGGCTTCGACGGCGGTGGCGTAACTCGGAAGCGCCTTCACTCGTGCGAGCCAGTCGGCGACCCGGGGGCGCGCTTCGCTGTCGATCAGTGGATCCATGGCGAGGTGCTCGAGGCGCAGCACGTAGGGAAGCAGGGTGGCGTCAGCGAGACCGAAGCGATCTCCGGAGAGCCAGCGCTGGTTGGCCAGCTCGGCTTCCATCTTGTCGAGCGTGTCGAGGAACACGCCGAGCGCGCCCGCGAACTCGGGCGCCGCGACGCCGTGCTCGATCACGCTGCGGCGGGTCGCGCGCTGAATGGGATCCGGGATTCCAGCGATGGTCGCCTCGCGCACCTCGTTGGGCTGCTGGCTGATCAGCTTCCGTGGCCCGATCGCGAACGTGACGGTGGGCGCGGCCGGGTGCAGCGCTTCGTCCGCGTGCATGAGCCAGCGGTCGATTGCATAGCGACCCAGTGCATCGTGCGGACGCATGGGTGGCGCGGAGAAGGCGTCGTCCAGATACTTGATGATCAGCGACGATTCTATGAGCACCTGGCCGTCGTGCACGAGGGTCGGGACCACGTGATTGGGGTTGAGCTTGGTGTACTCGGGGTCGTGCTGTTCGCCGGCCATCAGATTGACCTCGTGGGACTCGAAATCGAGCCCCTTCTCGGCGAGCACGAGTCGCACCTTCTGCGAGCAAGTTGAAAGCCAAAGTGGTAGAGCTCGATCATGAGTCGTATCTCCATTCCATCAGTCAATCGGCCGATCAACGGCCAAGGATTCTGGTGACGGTCTCTCGCAGCGTCCCTGCCGGATCGGAGACGCCGCGAGAACAGCGCCACGCGATGATGCGGTCGGGCCGCACGAGCAAGCACCCGTCGTCGGCGATCTCGCGCCTACGCGACCAGGCGCCGAGCACATCGTTGTTGAGCTGGCCTAGGCCGACTGCGACCGGCTCGATGCTCACACTGGTCTCTCGGCTCACCTGTGCGGCCGCGTCCACCCATGCGGATCCGGCGATGCCGGTGATCAGCGTGAAACGATCATAGCGACAGAGGTCCAGGGTCGAGATGTCCTCGATGCCGCGCTGCAGCCACACGTGCGGCAGAGGCGCTCCGGGATGGGTCGTTGGGAGGTAGTAGAGGTCGGGGTCGCGTTCGTAGGGCGGGAAAGGCGTACCATCGCCGACGATCGCCGCCGAGACGTAGCGCTGCCCCATCTCCACGCCGTGTGCGTTGAACTGGCCGTTCATGAGATCGAGCGCGGCGAAGAGCGCCTGTCGTTGCTCGTCGCCGCCGGGGCCGAGAAGCCGATCGAGTTTTGCCAGGGCCCCACTCTCCGTCTGCTCGGGATGGAACCCCACGGCGGCGAGGAACGGCGCCATCTCCGGGAGGCTCCGATTGGCGCGGTCGACGACCTGGCGGCCGACGGGCTGCCGCTCCGCGTCGTAGCTGTCGAGCAGGCAGTCATGAGCTTTGCCCGAGAGCACGAGCGCGAGCTTCCATGCGAGGTTGTAGCTGTCCTGAATCGATGTGTTGCTTCCCAAGCCGTTTGCCGGCGGGTGCCGGTGCGCCGCATCGCCCGCAAGGAACAGCCGTCCCCGGCGGTAGCGTGCGGAGACGACGTGGTTGAACTGCCACTCGCTGATCTTCTTGATCCTGATGTCGACCGATGGGTCGCCGATCGCCGCCCGCACCCGCGGCATGACGGACTCCTCCGAGAGTTCGCTGGCGTCGAGTCCTGCACGGATGAAGATGGTGCTCCATTCTGTCCACGGCTCGACGCAGGTCCAGACGCTAAGCACGTCCTGGCTGCCAGGGTTGCGCACGAGGAACAGCGCCCCGGAGCGGTGCTTCGTGTAACGCGACAGATCGGCTTCGATCCAAACCGTAATGGCGTTACCCATCCCGGCCCAGCCGTCGATCTCGAAGCCTCCCTGCTCGCCGACGATCGACCGAGCACCATCGCAACCGACGAGGTAACGGCTCCGCACTTCGAATTCGCTGCCGTCGAGCCGCCTGCGAACCCGCGCAACGGCTTGGTCGGCAGTCTGGCTGACCGTCACCACCTCGTGATCAAAGCGGATGTCGGCACCGAAGGAGCGGGCGGCGGCGAGTAGAATCGGCTCGAGAATGTGCTGCGGCGCATTGCACATCTCACACGGGCTGGCCGTGGTATAGTCGGCGCGGCGATCGTCGCCGGTGCCCCAGGTCATCATGCGGCAGATCTCGTGTCCGGCGAAAGACGTCGCGAAGACCTGTTTGCCCATCAAGTGCTGGGGCAGTGCGCGATCCATGACGCGATCTTCGATCCCCAGCTCGCGGAACACTTCCATGGTGCGTTGGTTGGTGATGTGGGCGCGGGGCGCATCGGCGGTTGCGCCGTACTTGGTGACGGTCAATGACTTCACGCCGCAGCGGGCCAGCAAGGCGGCGGCGGTCAGCCCCGCCGGGCCCGCGCCGACGACGAGAACGTCTGTTGCGAAAGTTTGCACGTCGATTCTCCGTTTCCGTCGATCAGCAAGCCGATCGTGGCGTGTCCGAATTTCGTTGGTCGAGTGAATAATGTCCGATTGACTTTCATTTGTCAACCGAATAAGATTCGGCTCAATGAAGAGCCGCGCCGCGCAACGCGAGGACACCCGCAACCGGATCGTCGTGGCGGCTGCGAAGGCCTTCTCGGAGATGGGGTTTCGCGCCGCCAGCACGCGCGACATCGCGGCGCGCGCCGGCGTAAATCAGGGTCTGATCACCTACTACTTCCAGAGCAAGCAGGAATTGTGGAAGGCGGCCGCGGGACAGATCTTCGACCAACTGCGGGAGGTCTTAGCGCAACCCCTGGGCAAGATCGATGCGGCCGACCGACGCGCCCGCGCGCGGGAGCGCATCCGTGAGTACGTCCGCTTTGCTGCCGCGCATCCCGAGCTGTTTCGCCTGATGGTTGAGGAAGGCAAGCAATCGGATGCCCGGATGCGCTGGGTCGTCGATACGCACATGAAACCATTCTACGAACGGTTTGCGGCGAACAATTCCAGCGTCAAACGGAAATTCCTGCCGCACGCGTTCTACGCATTGGCCGGCGGGGCGTCGATGATCTTCGCCATCCGGCCGGAGTGCCGTCGCCTGACCGGTCTCGATCCTGCCGACAAAAGGGTCGTCGAAACACACGCCGAGTTTATGGCGCGTCTGCTCGTACCGTGAAGGAAGGGTACTGAGTGTGCCATGCGGATCGTTGAGGAGATTCCCGCTGCCCTTCACGCCGAGATCGACGCTGCGCTGGCGTGGATCAACGCCACGCAGAAGCGCAGCTTCAAGGTAACCGGCATCATCGATCCCGAGATTGCGGAACGGGCGGGCGGCGCGGCCCACGATCTTACACTGATCTTGTGCGAGGGCGACGTGTGCGTGCGCGAGCGGGTTCGCGTGCGCGCCGTCGGTGGATTCGAAATCGCCGGCGTCGATGGAGCCCGCGAGGATCCGCCCGCTGAGATCGATCCATTACCCGGCGCCCGCAAAGGCTGGTTAGACCGAGCGCTCGCCATGCACGCTTTCGTTGTGCTGGTCTTCTACCGGGGATTTTGGTGACCGCCGTGTCGCCGCGAGTTGCGCGGCTATCAAAAGGAGGGAGTCGTCACCGCGATCCGCAACGCCGGGGGCGAGATCTTCGGCATCACCAGCGAACCACAAACGCTGGCCACCGAGGCGTGCGAAGCCTGGGAGCTCGACTTCCCGCTGATCGGCGACCCGCATCATGAGATCGCCGACCAGTGCCGCGAGCGGGGTTGGCTCGACCTCTACGTCAACGCGCACGGCGACCCACGTGGCGACCAACGCAAATTGCTCGCGCGCGACATGGATACGCCCATGCACCCCAAGGGCTATTTCCAACCGGGTGTTCTTGCTCTGACGCCCATGCCGCGCATCCTCTATCGCTGGCGCGGCGTGCCGACGCGACGGAACAACGGCGGCGCCACGGAGCGCCCAACCCCCGACCACGTCTGGCGACGCGTCGAACATGCGCTGGCCACATGCGACGCGTGCGACGCAGAGCTCGACACGCCAGCCAAGGTCGACATGAAGGGCATGCCCTGGCCGCTCTTTGTTCTGCTGCTCTTGGCGAACGGCAACTTCTGGCGGCCGCAGGGCTTCGCATTGCGGCGCCGTGGGCCCGACGATGTCGAGGTGCGGGCGAAGCGCACGGCCGCGAAGCTCGCGCTCTTCGTCGCCGGCTGGATTGCGGCGTTCGCACTGCTACCGGCGGGATGGGTCGCGCTCGCCCTGCTGGCCTACGCGATGATCGCGGCGCCCGGTATCGTCGAACTTCATCGCGCGTTCCAGTCGGTCGAGTGAGGTGGCGCTTCGAGCCGTTGTGGTCTTCGCGCGGGATTGATGACATCGTGGCAGCCCGTCTCGAACAATTGATCCTGGAGAGGTGGAGATGACAATGACATCCGTACCACACGTCGCAGGCAGGAAGCTCACGCTCAGCCACGTCGGGTTGAGCTGTTTCGACCTCGCCCGCTTGGAAGACTTCTACACGCGAGTCCTCGGCATGACCGTCACGGATCGCGGCAACGTCCCCGGCGGGAACGAGCGGCTGGTTTTCCTCACGACCGATCCCGCTGAGCATCATCAGCTCGTGCTCGCCTCCGGACGGACCGAAGGAACGATCCTCGAGGGGCCGGTACTCGGTGGCAGTTGGGGTGCCGCGGTGTTCCAGCTGACGTTTCGGCTCGCGGATCTCGCCACGCTGCGCCGCGTGCAGCAGCGCCTCATCGCGGAGGGGAACACGAACTTCATTCCACTGAACCACGGCAACTCTTGGTCGGTGTATACCCGCGATCCCGAGGGCAACGGGCTCGAGTTCGTGGTCGACAGCCCGTGGTTCGTCCACCAGCCGTTCGGCGAGTTCCTCGACCTCGCGCTCGATGACGCCGAGATCCTCCGCCAAACAGAGGCGATGTGTCGCGCCACCGGCGACTGCCAGCCGTATGAAGAGTGGCGCGAGAAGATTGCCGGTCAGATCGCCGACGATCAGGCCCGGCTTCGCTAGTTCGAACATGACCCACATTGAAACTCCCGTGCTCGTCGTGGGCGCCGGTCCGGCCGGGATGACGGCCGCTCTCCTCTTGTCCCGGCTCGGAATTGCGAGCCGCATCATCGATCGGCGCGCCGCGCCGCACTCGGCCCCGGCAGCACACGTCGTCAACGCGCGCACCTTCGAGATCTTCCGGGCTGCTGGCGTCGACATGCAGGCGATCGCCTCGGCATGCCAGGATCCGGCGGACGCAGGTCAGGTGCTGTGGGTCACCACGCTCGCGGGTAAGGAACTCGGCCGCCTGCCCTATGAACGGCAGGGCGAAGACGCGTTAGCGTACACGCCCACACCGCTCCGCAACCTCTCACAACACCGTCTCGAACCGATACTGCTCGACCATCTTCGAGGCTGCGCAAACATTGACATCGCATACGGGCACGAGTGGGAGCACGCCGAACAGGATAGTGCGAGCGTGACGTCGAGGATTCGCGATCACACCAGCGGCGCGGTGTACGAAGCGAGCAGTCGCTGGCTCATCGCCGCCGACGGCGCTGCCAGCTCGGTCCGCAAGCTCCTCGGCATCGAGCCGATCGGCCCTGATCGTCTGCAGAGCTTCGTGATGATTCATTTCGAGGCGAATCTGCGCGCGCTCGTCGGCCACCGGCCGGCGGTTTTGTACTGGACTACCGCACCAGAAGCGACCGGCACCTTCGTCGCGCACGACATCGACTCGACGTGGGTCTACATGAAGCCATGGGACCCCGACACCGAATCGGTGGAGGACTACTCCCCAGCCGTGTGCGTGGACATCGTCCGTCAGGCGATGGGGACGGACGCATATCCGTTCGCCATCCGCACCGTCCGCATGTGGACGATGACCGCACAGGTCGCCGAGCGCTATCGCGAGCGACGCGTCTTTCTGGTCGGGGACTCCGCGCATCGATTTCCTCCCACCGGTGGCCTCGGCCTCAACACCGGCGTACAGGATGCGCACAATCTCGTGTGGAAGATCGCCGCCGTGGAGGCGGGTCGGGCGCCAGACGCGCTGCTCGACACGTACGAGGTCGAGCGGCGTCCCGTTGCGCAAAACAATGCGGACGTGAGCTTGCAGAACGCGATGCGCCTGGCTGAGGTCTATCAGGCACTGGCGACTGCCGATGCGACTGGCGACGCGCTGCGGGCCGCCATCGCCAACCAAGCTGAACACTTTGATATGCTCGGACTCCAGCTTGGGTTCATCTACGAGTCGGGCGCCATTGCTGGTGAGCGCGACGAGAAGCCGTCACATGGAAGCTCGGTACGCGAATATGTGCCGACCGCTTATCCCGGCGCGCGGGTCCCGCACGCCTGGGTGACACGCGCAGGCGTCCGCGTCTCGACGCTCGATCTCTTCGCCTACGACCGTTTCACATTGGTGACGGGCCCGGCGGGACAGCCGTGGATCGAAGCCGTGCTCGGTCCCGTAAGAATCGATTGCGTCGTCATTGGGCGAGACATCGTCGATGAGAACGGACATTGGATGAAACTCCTCGGCATCGATGCCGGCGGCGCGCTGCTGGTGCGCCCGGATCAGCACGTCGCGTGGCGCTCGCAGCATGCGGTTACCGACACCACCGCAGCGCTGTCGCGTGCGCTCGCCACGATCCTTTCGTCAGTATCCTCTCGAACCGACGCGATCAATCGAAGAACGGAGTAGAACGCATGAATCTCGGACTCGAAGGACGAAAGGCGATCGTATGCGCGTCGAGCCGTGGCCTTGGAAGGGCCTGCGCGATGGCGCTCGCGCGCGAGGGGGTCGCCGTCGTCGTCAACGGTCGTGATGTCGAGCATCTCGAGGCAACGGCCGCAGCGATCCGCGGCGAGACGGGGGCGGAGGTGACGGCCGTCGCGGCCGACCTCTGTAGTGACGAGGGCCGTGAGCGGCTCGTAGCAGCGTGCCCGGAGCCTGATATCCTGGTTACGAACAACGGCGGGCCCGCACCGGGCCGTTTCGAGGACTGGGATCACGCGGCGTGGCTCGCGGCACTCGAACAGAACCTGCTGGCTCCTGCGCTCCTGATTCGTGCCGTGATCGGCGGGATGCGCGCGCGTCGCTTCGGACGCATCGTCAACATCACCTCGGCGATGGTGAAATCACCGCATCCGCTCATGGGGCTTTCAACAGCCGCGCGTAGCGCGCTCACCGCGGTATGCAAGGGGCTGTCGCGCGAGGTTGCCCGCGACAACGTGACGATCAACAACCTCCTTCCCGAACGCATCGACACTGACCGTCAGCGTTTCATGGCCGGGCTGCAGGCAGCGGCGCGCGGCATCTCGATCGAGCAGGCGTATCAAGACATCGCCGCGTCGATCGCGGCGAATCGGCTTGGCACCCCCGAAGAGTTCGCCGCGGCGTGTACCTACTTGTGCAGCGCCCAAGCCGGGTTCGTATCGGGCCAGAACCTACAGATCGATGGTGGCTCGTACGCGGGATTGATTTGAACGGCGCTGGCTTCTGCCGCCAAGACCGAAAGCAGCGTGCGCTCCTCGTTGGGGGCTGAGCGTGGCAATTCGCCTGCTGGCAGGGTGTGGCACCGGGTACCAGCGCATCGGGTGTGCTGACGTGGCAGAACCTGCGCACGCCGTCTCCTTGGGTGATGGTGAAGACGCGCGTGGACGATCACGTGACAGTCCCGAACATTCTCACCGCAATCGCCACTTTCACTGACGAGAGCGGAGCGATCGCAACCAGCAGCCACGATACCTTGGTGAGCGTCGAGAGCGGGGCAGCCACGAGCGCACCAGGCGTGCTCAGCCTGTCGCTGACCGCGCCGAGGACCGTTCGGCGGGACTCATCACCCAGTTCACCGTTCGCTATCGTGGTCTGAA
Organism: Deltaproteobacteria bacterium; assembly: GCA_016178705.1. Taxonomy (NCBI): domain Bacteria; kingdom Pseudomonadati; phylum Myxococcota; class Myxococcia; species Deltaproteobacteria bacterium. The sequence continues at coordinate 227,600 of JACOST010000015.1, forward strand.
CAGCGACGGCAAGCTGACCGTGGCACTGCCTATCGAAATCCAGACGCCGCTCACGATTCCCGCAGCAGAGGTCGGTGCCGATGGGCAGCTCATGTGGAGCGGACTACCGGGGCCGAGCGGCTCGATCAAAATTCTCGGTCGGTTGAGCGCGCGCGCCGCGCCAGGCAGCGTGCTGTCCATCGCCGCATCGCTAGTGGACGGCCTCGGCAGCACGGCCAGCTAAACGCAGACGGTCGCGGTGGGTGAATAGCCCATCAATCGAGACCTCGGTCCTAAGGACACTTACCGGTGACGGTGGCCGCCGAGCTTCGAGCGTCGAGCGTCGGGAAGTCGGCCTTCGAGGTCGCCCATGACAAATACAGTGCATGAAATGCCACAAGTGCGATCGGGAAGTGAGGGGTGAGGGACGGGGGACTCAGGAGCGGGCGTCCGGCGCGAGGGTTTTCGTACAGCACTTTGGGTGCGAGTGCGGCGAAGTATGGGACATGGACGTGCCGATCTCTGATGATCCTGCAGGAAACTGATGATGCGAACGCCGCGCCGAGCTTGCGAGTGCAAGGCCGGACGTGGTGGATGAGACGAGCGCTCTCCCCATACTTCTGATTTGTCTGATCGCCTTTGCCTGTCGGTCACTCAAGTCGCACTCCCAATGCTTGAGCGGTCGAACGACGTGCTAGACCAAAATACTCCACTACCGAATGCGCTCGATGATTGTTGTGGCGACCGATTTCTGGCAGAAGATGATTTCTGGCAGAAGAGAAGAGAAGAGTTGATACGCTATGTCCGCCAAGATCTTGGTGATCGACGATGATGCCAACACCATGATGATCATCTCTTCCATTTTGAAGAGTGCAGGGTACGCTGTCGTGCAAGCATATGGTGGCGACGACGCGATTCGCAAGGCAAAGGCTCAGCAGCCCAGCCTCGTGCTCACGGATCTCGAGATGCCCGACATGACCGGTGTCGAAGTCATTGCCACGCTTCGGAAGGATCCCGCAACGCAGCACATTCCGATCGTCGCGGTCACGTCGCACACTTGGGATGTCATCGCGCAGTCGGCTGGGCAGGTGGGTTGCGACGGCTATCTCGCCAAGCCGTTTCTCCCCAAGCAGTTGATCGAGACGGTGCGTAAGTATCTGGCGTCAGCAACGCCAAAGTCGAGCTAAGCCGGTGCGCGGACGTCAGGGTCCGCAGAATTCGGTGGCACAACTATGCGGCGAGGCGGGTCGCAGCTTGCCGCTCGACCATCGCGATCAACACGCGGCCTTGAACGGGCTTCGAGAGAAATTCGTCCATCCCGGCATCGAGGCATCTCTGGTGATCACGCGGTAGGGCATTCGCGGTCATGGCAACAATCGGCACGTGCCCCAGGCGTGCCTGCTCCCGTTCACGGCATCTAATCTCGGTCGCCGCTTCGTAGCCGTCCATCTCTGGCATTTGCACGTCCATCAGGATGATGTCGAAGGTGTCGCGCTCGAACGCCGCGAGCGCAGCCACGCCGGTATCGGCGACGACGACTGAATGGCCCCGCTGCTGCAGCACCGACAGCGCTACTTCCTGGTTAACGGGATTGTCCTCCGCGAGCAGCACGTGAAGCGATCGCAGTGGTCCTGTGGATTCCTCAGCCGCAGTAGGGAGCGCTTGCGTTTGATGTGCCGGATAGGGGACGACGAGGCTCTCTTCGGTTCCCACGCCACAGCGAACCGTAAAGCGGAACGAAGTGCCCTTACCAACTGTACTCTCGACCCAGATGCGGCCACCCATGAGCCCAACGAGTTGCGCCGAGATGGCCAACCCGAGACCGGTACCGCCATATTGCCGAACGGTCGAGCCATCGGCTTGTTCGAACGGTGAAAAAATGAGCTGCTGTTTCTCGGGCGCAATACCGATACCCGTGTCGCGCACCGTGAAAAGCAACTCGATGGTCGAATCGGTAACTGCGCTGTCCGGCACGTCCGCCGCCGGCGGTACCCGATGCACGTGAATCGTGACGCTGCCCTGCTGGGTAAACTTGATCGCGTTTCCAACCAGGTTCACGATGACCTGGTAGAGCCGATCGCTGTCACCGATGATCGTCGCCGGCACCTCGGGGGCAATGTCGTATGCGACCGTGAGGCCCTTCTGCTCGGCCCACACCTGGAGCACTTTGATAGGGTCGACGGTATCGCGCAAGCGGAACGGCGCTGAGGCGACCGTGAGCTTGCCAGCTTCGAGCCGCGAGAAGTCGAGAATTTCGTCGATCACCCGCAGTAAGAGCTGCGCGGACCCCTGGAGCGTATTCAATCGCGCCCGCTGTTCCGTGGTCAGGTCGGTTCGCAGCACGAGTTCGGCCATACCGAGTACGCCGTTCATCGGCGTGCGGATCTCGTGGCTCATCCGCGCAAGGAATTCGCTCTTGGCGCCGCTCGCGCGCTCGGCATCAGCGCGGGCTTGACGAAACTCCTGTTCGATCCGCTTGCGTTCGGTGATGTCTCGGGCGACGCCGAGAAGCGCTACTGGCTGTCCACCGACGCGGCAAATGGCCCAGCTGAATTCTCCGACCACGTAGTCACCCGATGCCCGCAGGATGCGCAGTTCCTGCGACGATAGCGCCTTCTCTCGTTCGTATGGGTGCCGGAACACCTCCGTGACTACGGCCAGGTCGTCCGGATGCAGGAGCGGCACAAACGGCTGGCCGAGCCATGCGGCGCGTTGCCAGCCCGTGACGACTTCGAAGGCGCGATTCAGCGAGGCGATCCGTCCATCGGGCGAGATGGTGACCAATACGTCGCGTGCGTGGTCTATGATCGCTCGATACTGTTCTTCTGAATCCCGCAACCGCTCCTCGGCTTGCTGCCGCTGCCGGCGCTCGTCGCGCTCGCGGAGGGCGCGGCGGACGACCGGCCCCAACCGCTCTAAGTGTGTCTTCAGCACGTAGTCGGTGGCGCCCGCCTTCAGGCTCTCAACCGCGACCTCCTCGCCGATGGTGCCCGACACCAGAATGAACGGGACGTCCAACCCCAGATCCCGAACGATCCGCACAGCGCTGAAGCCGTCGAAATCCGGCAGGGTATAGTCCGCAACGATGACGTCGAACTCGGCTCTCTGCACGCACGCACGGAGGTCCTCGCGGGTTTGGACACGTTCCCACCGGCAGGCGTAGCCTGCCTCTTCCAGCCGCGCGACTTCTAGCTCCGCATCGAGCGCGCTATCCTCGAGGATCAACAAGCGCAACGGCTCGCTAGCCGGCAACAATGACGCCGCGACCGTCATGCCGCTCCGCCTTGAACACGCTGCGCCGGCACGACGCCAGATGACGGCACCCAGATGCGGAAGGTGGAGCCCTGGCCGGGCGTGCTGGCGACCGTGATCCGGCCGCCGAGCACATCGAGCAGGCGGCGGGCAACATGCAAGCCGAGGCCCACGCCGCCATGCCGCCGTGTGAGTGCCCGTTCACCCTGACGGAATGATTGGAAGATGACCGGCAAGACTTCGGGGGTGATGCCAGTGCCGGTGTCTGTCACCGTGATCTCGATGCCACCGTCGTGCGGGTGCGCGTCGACCATGACCGTGCCTGTGTCGGTGAACTTGATGGCGTTGTCGATGACCTTCTTGATGATCACCTTGAACTTTGCCCGGTCGATCCGCAACCGCCGTGCCGCCGGTGCCACCTCCAACTGCATGCGCAGGTCCGGCTTATCGCCGCGGGCGGCTTCGGTCTCGGTGTCGATCTGCGCAAACAGGTCTAAGAGATCCAGTGTCCCGATGTCGAGGCTCGATGCTCCCGCATCGAGCAGCCCCACATCGAGGGTTGTGTTGACCAAGTCGAGCAGCTCGCGCGTCGCCCGACCCGAGTGCTGCAACGCCTCCCGCTGGTTCGCGTTCAACGGACCGAGCGAGCCGTTGGCGAGCATCTCGCCGTACCCCATGATGATGTGGAGGGGGGTCCGTAGCTCGTGCGACATGACGGCGACAAAATCCGATTTCAGCCGGCTCACCTCGTCGAGTTCTTGCACGACGTGCGCATTGGCGAGGGCGAGCGAGGCCAGTTGAGCGATACCGAGTGCCATCCGACGGTGCGTGCGCGTAAACGGCGCGGCACGGCGCCGGTTGGCGGCAAGCACGCCGACAATGCCGGCGGCACGGCGCAGCGCCACGTAGAGGCTAACACCAGATATGGTGCACTCCACCTGCGGTAGCAGGAGCCCCGGAGGTGAGGCGTCCGCGGGCAGCTCGACGACTGAGTCACTTTCCAAGCGCCCGAGCAGCTGGGCGAGAGCGCCCGCTGCGGAGCGTTCAACACGGCGGGCGTCCCCGTCATCGGCGCCTTCGCAGTGGCCGGCCATCACGACGTAGGTGCCGTCGGGTTGCAAGAGGAAGGTGTGGCTGCAATCGGACTGCAGAAGCTCCGTCGTCAGCTGGCACAGCTTTCTGAGCAGCACAGGCGTGTCGAGCGAAGCGATCATCTCATGCGCGACTCGCCCGAGAGCCCCGGAGACCTCAGCTTCTTCGACGCGCGCAGCTTCCGTCTCACGATGCCGCTGCGCATCCGCGTATTCTGCCAGCGCTCGTCGAACAGCGGGCACCAGGCGCTTCAATCGCGTCTTGAGGACGTAGTCGGTCGCGCCGGCCCTCAAGCTGTCGATGGCCTCGTCCTCGCCGAGCGTTCCAGAGACGAGAATGAACGGGACGACCAACCCCTTGTCGCGCACCAGTCGGAGCGCCGCGAGGCCGTTGTAGTCAGGCAACCGATAATCGGAAAGGATGCAATCGTAGGACTCCGCATCTAAGCACGCGAGGAAGTCCTCGAGGGTTTGGACGCGTTCCCACTCGCAGCTGTAGCCTGCGTTTTCCAGCTGCGCCACTTCGAGCTCGGCATCGCGCACGCTGTCCTCGAGGAGCAACAGGTGCAACGGCCCGCGTGCCGGTGAGGATGATGCCGGGAGCGTCATGCCGCTGCGCTCGGCGGCTTGTGCGCTGGCGGGGTCCGGTGAGGGCATGTCGCTATTCCGCATTCCGTACTCAGATCAGCGGGGCGGTGGCTGATTGACCAGCACCCAGAACAGGCTGAGGCTCTTCACGGCGTCGATGAACGACGCGAACTCGACTGGCTTCACTACGTAGGCGTTGACGCCGAGGCGGTATCCCTCGACGATGTCGTGCTCCTCGCGTGACGACGTCAGGACCACCACCGGAATAGTCTTGAGCTCCGGGTCAGCCTTGATCTGCCGCAATACGTCGAGCCCACTCACCTTCGGCATCTTCAGGTCGAGCAGCACCAAGAGGGGATGCCCGGGTGGCCGGTTCGCGAACGCCCCGCGGCGGTAGAGGTAGTCGAGCGCTGCGGCGCCGTCGCGCGCGACGATGACCTCATTGGCCAGGTGGTGTTCCTCGAGCGCTGCCAGCGTCAGCTCGACGTCATTGGCGCTGTCGTCAGCGAGCAGAATCTTCCTGGCTTCCATGCACCCTCGATCGCAGCGAATCTCATCCGGCGCGCGGCAGCGAGAAGGAGAACGTTGCGCCGCGATCCGGCGCACCCTCCGCCCACACCCGCCCGCCGTGGCGGGTGATGATGCGGCGCACGGTCGCCAGGCCAATGCCAGTGCCTTCGAACTGCTCCTCCGTGTGCAGGCGCTGGAACACACCGAAGAGCTTGTCGGCGTATTGCATGTCGAAGCCGGCGCCGTTGTCGCACACGTGCACGATCACCTCGCCGTCCTGCGCAGTGGTGCGGATCTCGATGCGGGCCTCGGAACGGGGCGCGGTGAACTTGATGGCATTGGAAAGCAAATTGACGAACACGATGCGTAACAGTCCAGGGTCCGCCTGCACTGCAGGCAATTGGTCCACGCCCCACACGATCTGTCGGCCGTTTAGCGCGGGCGCGATATCCTGCTGCACTTCCCGCACCAGTTCGTCCAGCTCGACACGCACCGGCTGCAACGCGGTGCGGCCCGTGCGCGACAAGCCGAGGAGGTCATCGATCAACCGGCTCATCTTGGTCGCCGACTGTTGGATGGTGTGTACGTAGCGGGTGGCGGTCTCGTCGAGTTGGCTGCCGGCGCGTTTGAGCAAGAGGTCGGCGAAACCGTCCATGTGCCGGATCGGAGCACGTAGATCGTGCGACACCGAGTAGGCGAACGCCTCCAGCTCTTGGTTCGAGGCCTTCAACTGTTCTTGCAGCCGTACGCGCGCCAGCGTCGCGGCGACGTGGTTTGCCAGACCATCCAGGATGGTGAGGCCTTCGGCGGCCAACGGAGCGTTGACCACCAGGTTCATGATGCCGATCGTTTCGTCGCCGACCCGCAGCGGCACGCTGGCATGCTGCAGTCCATCGTCCGTCTGACCGCCGGCACGGCATGCGCGCTCGCACTGAACGATGTTCACGACGCGTCCGAGCCTGCCTTCGAGAAGCCGCTGTTGGCAGTCGCACGTTCCCTCCATCGCGTCGGGTGCCTGCAACGACGCGGGCAAGGCGTGCGCAGCGACACAGCGGAAGCGCCCGTCGCCCTCGGCGATCCAGACCCACCCGGCCGTTCCGCCGAGCAAGTCGACCGCATGGGCGAGTGCCACCTCGAACACCTGCGACGGACTCTCGGCCCGGTTCAGGTCGGTCGCCAGTCGGTACAGTGCCTCAATTGCGTCGTAGGAGCGCCGTAGCTGATTCTCTTTAGCGAGCAACTCCTCGTTGACCTGCACCGCTTGTTCATAGGTGGAAATCAGCAAGTCGAGAATCTGCTGGCGTGCGGACGTGATGAAGTGGCGGTGCCCGCCGAACTGAATCTCGATCCCGGCCTCCACCCCGACGTGGCCGGTGGCGCGATCGTGAGACCGCAGGTCGTGGTTCGCTAGCAGGTAGTTGATGCGTGAGAGCAGATAGCCAAGATCGTACGGCTTGCGGACGAAGTTGTCGGCGCCGCACTCGAGACCCTTGATCACGTCGGTAGGGCTCGAGAGCGTGGTCACGAGGATGACCGGAGTGTGCGCCAGTGCGGGGTCAGACTTGACGGCGCGGCACAGCGCGTACCCGTCCATCTCGGGCATGACGACGTCGCTGATGATCAGTGCGGGCGGTTGTGCGCGTGCGAGAGACAGGCCCTCCGCGCCGTTGCGTGCAACGCTGATCGTGTAACCACCTTCCTCCAATCCAAAGCGCAGTAGTGTCGCCTGCGTCGTACTGTCTTCGACAACCAAGACCTGCGGGCGCCGGTCGGCGGCAGCTACGTTCGTCGAGCGGTCCTCTTCTCCGCTACCAGCCGGGCGCGTCGCCCGATCGCCATGAATTTCCATTGTTGTGACTCGCTCGACCATCTTCGTAGTATCGTGCTGTGAACCCGCATACCGCGTGCCACGGTGCCATCTACCCGCTCTCCGGTTGCAGCGAATCAACGCA